>JAJXTM010000229.1 GCA_021783875.1 Bacteroidota bacterium | reverse complement strand
ATTGCTGCTACAGTATTATTCATGACAGTGCAACCTTCAGTATCATTTTGGGATCCCGGAGAAATATCTGCAGCATCATATTCATTACAAGTCCCCCATCCACC
This sequence comes from Bacteroidota bacterium, assembly GCA_021783875.1. GTDB lineage: Bacteria > Bacteroidota > Ignavibacteria > Ignavibacteriales > Ignavibacteriaceae > FEN-1297. Next base: position 4,503 of record JAJXTM010000229.1, on the reverse strand, counting down.
AGGCGGCCCACTTTGGTTAATAGTAGGACGTTTTTTTTCAATGCTTCCTTTCGCTCATAACATTGGTTTCAGGATAAACACTGTATCTGTTCTTGCAGGTGCATTTTCAATACTTTTGCTTTATTTAACAGCAATTAAGGTAATTGAAAGTTACCGAGGTAGAAATTATAAAGACATTCCTGATGCATTGATAACCTATATTTCTGCAGCTATAGGCGCATTAGCTTTCGCATTTTGCGATACTTTTTGGTTCAACGCTGTTGAATCAAATTACTTTGCTGTCAGCACCCTTCTGTTTTCACTTGTAATTTGGTTAATGATGGACTGGTATGAAAAAGCGGAAGTAAAGACTAATGAAAAATATATCATAATGATGGCATATTTAATCGGATTATCTTCCGGTGTTCATTTAATGAGCGTATTAGCAATATTGACTTTCATAAGTGTCGTAGTAATGAGGAAATATGTTACCGATGATGAACAGTATAAGAAATCTGCATATATATTTTTAATACATGCCGGAATATTAGTATTGTTCGCAATTGGATTATGGTCATCACAAACAAGTTCAACCCCTCCTACGTCAGATCAATTTCATGCATTTGATTCAAAATTTAAATGGGTCATGATAGGTGTATCGGCTATTTACATGGGAGCATTATGGAAAAAGATTTTTAATAGGAATTCCTTTTATATCCCAATTTTAATAGGAGGTCTTGTATTAGGAATAGCTTATCCTGGTATCGTAAAAGGATTTCCTGCTTTGTTACTTGCATTAGGAGGACCCGATATAATTACTAACCTCTTAATTTTAATTATAATATTAGCAATAATAGTTTATGTAACTTTTTGGTCTGCGCGTAATAAAAAAGAGATTCTTCATATTGCTTCTTTAAGTTTATTGTTTACACTTCTAGGATTCACAACATACGCGATGATAATTATTCGTTCAAACGAACATACGCCAATGAATGAAAATTCTCCCGATAATTTTAAGAAGTTGATGTATTACCTTGACCGTGAACAATACGGAGACTTCCCGATTTTCGAAAGGAGATTCTCTCAGGAACCAAATCAACAAGGAATATATACAAATTATTCAAGCGACCTTGATTTTATGTGGCGATATCAAATCAACCATATGTTTAACAGATATTTACTTTGGAACTTTGTCGGTAAAATATCTACAGATCAGGATGCAGGAGTAAAATGGGATCAACTATTTGCAATTCCACTTCTTATAGGTTTATTTGGTCTTTATTTTCATTTCAAAAAAGACTGGAAAATGGCATCAGCTTGGTTGATATTGTTTATCTTTATGGGTTATCTAATTGCCTTTTATCAAAACCAGCAGGAACCCCAACCAAGGGACAGATTTTATTTTTATCCAGCAGCCTGGTTTGTTTTTGCGGTTTGGATAGCAATAGGTGTGCGCGAAATTGCCGGATTAATTATGGACAAGATAAAGGATCCATCAACTGCTAAAACTGCTGTATTCGCATGTCTAGGATTATCTCTGCTATTAATTCCTGGAAATATGCTTAGGACTAATTTTTTTAGTCATGATCGTTCTAACAATTGGCTTCCTTGGGATTTTTCTTACAATCTTCTTCAAAGCTGCAAACCGAATGCAATACTTTTTACAAACGGAGATAATGATACTTTCCCATTGTGGTATTTACAAGATGTTGAAGGAGTAAGAAGAGACATAAGGGTAGTTTGTTTGAGCTTAGCAAATACAGACTGGTACGATCTGCAATTAAAAAATGAGTCTCCTTATGGAGCTATGAAAATCAATCTCGGAATGAGTGATCAGGATATAAAAGCCCTGCAGCCTGTTCAATGGGAACCGCAAATTGTAACTGTCCCAGTTTCCAAAAAAGAAATAAGTAAATTTGGTGTAACTGATACTTCTGTAATTAATAATGGGAAAATTTCATTCACAATGAACAATACTTTGCAATTCGGGGATGTAAAAGCTATTAGGATTCAAGATATTATTGTGCGGAATATTGTAGAAAACAATACTTGGGACAGGCCAATTTATTTTGCCTCTACTTGCTCTCAGGATTGTTTTATAGGAATGGACAATTATCTTCAAATGCAAGGATTAGCTTCACAATTAGTTCCTGAAAAATTAATTGGAGCAAATGATGTTAATGCTGATATTACAATGAAGGATTTATTTAACTTAAATCCTTCATATTCAAAAAGTTATTTGCCGGGGTTTAAGTTCAGAGGCATTAATGATAAAAATGTTTTCTTTGACCAAACCGAAACACGCCTAATTCAGAACTACCGAAATGTATATGTACGATTGGCATATTATTATATTAATTCCGAAAAAAATAATAGTATGTGTATAAAAACTTTAAATAAGATGGAGCAAGTTATTCCTAGAAATATAGTTCCAATAGATTATAGATTCCTATATGACATCGGTAACCTTTATTATGCTGCCGGAGATACTGCTCAATATAAAATTGTATCCGCAGATGTTGAGAAGGAGGCTTTAAATCATCTTGATGTAACTGCAAATGATTTACAATCACCATATAACGCATACAGTATTCTTGAAAGAACTTACATGAATCTTAAAGAATACGATAAAGCAATTGGAATTCTGCAGAAACTAGAAGTTTATTACCCAAATGCATCGGGAATAAAAAGTGAAATTCAGCAGATACAACAGATGAAAAGCACATCACAAACTAAATAGCAAATAAAAACATTCTATCCCGGATTATTTTGTATATATTATAAATAATTCGGGATTTGTTTTGAGATTACATTAAGTATGCCGGAAATTAAAGAATTAAAATCAATTGAAGCATGGGAAAAAATCAGAGATGAGTCTAAAGATTCTGAAGTGATTATCTTTAAATACAGTCCATACTGCTCGATAAGTGCAAGAGTTGAAGAAGATTTTGATATTTGGGTAAAGTCACTATCCGGTGATCTAAAATTATATCTTATAAAAGTTAATGTAATATCCGAACGTTCATTAAGTCAAAAAATAGCTTATGATCTAAAAATACTGCATCAATCTCCTCAATTAATATGGCTCGATATAAATTATAATGTAAAATGGACAGCCAGCCATTATGAAATAACTGTAAAAGAATTATCCTCCAGACTTTAAGATTTTTTTAAATAAATAAAATCAGGGAACATTCTCTTATAGATTCCGTCTAAAAAAATTAAATTTACAATTTTATTTAAATATTAAGATATTGAATAACTAAATATTATGGGCATTGTAGTTGAAAATCTAACAAAAAATTACGGCTTTCAAAAGGCTATAGATGATATATCATTTCAAGTAAATACTGGAGAAATTCTAGGATTTTTAGGACCTAACGGTGCCGGTAAAACCACTACAATGAAAATAATTACATGTTTTATGTCTCCTACAAACGGAGATGTGAAAGTAAATGGTTTATCAGTTAGAACAAATTCTGAAGAAGTAAAAAAAACAATCGGCTATTTACCAGAGAATAACCCTTTATATTATGAAATGCCAGTGATTGAATATCTTGAATTTACAGCGGCACTTCAGGGAGTAAGTAAAAATAAAATTTCAGATAAAGTCGGCGAAATGATTTTGGTATGCGGTCTAAATGAGGAAAAACATAAGAACATTGGTCAGCTTTCCAAGGGTTTTCGGCAAAGAGTTGGGCTAGCTCAGGCAATGATTCATGATCCTGAAATATTGATTTTAGATGAACCGACTTCCGGGCTTGATCCAAACCAGATTATTGAAATTAGGAAACTAATACGGCATATTGGAACTCAAAAGACAGTAATTTTAAGCACACATATTCTCCCAGAGGTAGAAGCTACTTGCGATAGGATATTAATTATAAACAAAGGTAAAATAGTAGCTGACGGAACCTCAGAAACACTTCGCAAACAATCATCTAATAATGAATTATTGAGAATAAGCATTACTGAAGCAAATAATAAAGATGAAGTTTTTTCTTGCCTGCAGAGAATTGAATCAATTTTACTAGTAGATCCTATTAAAGATCACGATTTTACCTTTCATATTCAAAGTAAAATAGGCACATCATCAAGGAAAGATTTATTTCGGCTTTGTGTTGACAACAATTGGATATTAAATGAAATGACTCCAATTGAAACAAAACTTGAAGATATTTTTAGAGAATTAACAACAAATTAACTATGAATAAAATTTGGATCATTGCATTAAGAGAGTTAAAAACATTTTTTGATTCTTTGACAGCATATATTTTATTAATTGCATTTTTAGGTATAAGCGGATTCTTCACCTGGCTTTTCGGTTCAGATATATTTTTCATTGGACAGGCTTCTCTACAGCCATTTTTTGCAGTTGCTTACTGGACTTTGTTTTTTTTCACTCCTGCATTAACAATGAAAATGCTTGCTGAAGAAAATAAAACAGGTACAATAGAATTATTATTAACTAAATCAATTACTGACTGGCAAGTATTATTGGGAAAATTTTTAGCATGTTTTTTA
>JAJXTM010000228.1 GCA_021783875.1 Bacteroidota bacterium | reverse complement strand
ACTAGTTATTCTGACTCTTTGGAGTTGAAGGATACAACCAAATATACTTACCAAATAAAAGCATTTAACGAAATAGATAGTTCTGAATATAGTAATATTGCTTTAGTAAAAACTTTGGTTGGATTACAAGAGATAGCAACATTCATCCCAAAAGATTTGATGCTTTATCAAAACTATCCAAATCCCTTTAACCCTAGTACAACAATTCAATATGATTTGCCTCAAGAAAGCAGAGTGAATTTTTCAATCTATAATGTATTGGGGGAAAAAGTAGAGGTGTTCATTAATAAAATTCAATCCAGCGGAAGTTATAAAATTATTTGGCATGCAAAAAATTTGTCAACCGGAATATATTTTGGAAGACTAAATGTAACACCGATCAAGACAAGTCAGGAAGCTAATCTATTTATAAAAATGTTTTTAATTAAGTGATGGTATATTTAACTAAGTTAATAAAGTAACACAAGAGCTGCTGAAATGCAGCTCTTATTATAAAATCACATCCCCTTTTTCATAATTCTCAATTAATGTTTTGACAAAGGCGGGAATTGGAAATGAGGTTTGCGTTTCATAATTATAGGAAACAAGTTTTGTGACAATTTCTGCTGCTATAAATTTATTTAGATTTCTGTAAATTACTATAATATGGTTCATGTCAAAACTTTTATTACCTATTTTAGAAATGCGGCTGAGTATTTCTAATTCATCACCAAAAATAATTGGTTGTTTATAATCAATTTCTATTCTAGCTACAACTGCTTGGAAATCAAGGACATCAATAGGTTTATTTAACGCTTCTTTGAAATAAGCAATTCTAGCCTCCTCAAGGTATGAAAGATACGTAGCATTATTTACATGCCGCATTGCATCGAGGTCAGAAAACCGAACTTTAATTTTAATATTGTGTTTGAAATCTTTTAAATCCATTTAATTAAAAACCTCTTCAATAATTTTCATTACTGTTTTAACTTCATCAAAACTAACATCAAGGTGAGTAATTGCTCTTAGGAAACCGGGTTTCCCAGTAGAAAGCAAAAGGCCTTTCTGTTTACAATTCCACAAAGCATCTTCAATTGAAATATTTTTAGACTGGAATATTAGAATGTTTGTTTGAACTGACTTCATGTCAATTTCTAAATTTTTACAGTTATTGACAACACCGGCAATCATTTTAGCTTTTTCATTATCCTCTTCAAGCCGGCTAATATTATTTTTTAATGCGTAAAGTCCTGCAGCTGCTAGAATTCCCAACTGGCGAGTTCCCCCTCCCCAAGCTTTACGGACTCTGAAAGCTTCTTTTATAAAGTCTTTTGATCCTGCTATAATAGAACCGACCGGAGCACCAAGACCTTTTGATAAGCAGCATGAAATCGTATCAAAATGTGAAGCATATTCCTTAACAGAGATTTTCGTAGCTACGGAGGCATTCCATATTCTAGCGCCATCAAGGTGATAAAATAATTTATATTTCTTTGCTAAATCTTTAACTTTAATAATATTTTCAATAGGTTGAATAGTACCGCCCGCGCGGTTATGAGTATTTTCTATTTCAATTACTTTTGAACGGGGCATATAATATGCAGATTCTGGACGAATATATGGTTCAATTTGTTCAGGAGTAATAACACCGGAGACTCCATCAATCGGCATTAACTGAATCCCGCTTAATGCAGCTGGAGAGCCGGATTCATATTGAAAAATATGTGCATCCCTCTCACAGATAACTTCATCGCCGGGGTTAGTAAGAACATTCAGCGAGATTTGATTTCCCATTACTCCGCTCAAAACAAATAGTGATGATTCTTTCCCCAATAGATCAGCAGCATATTCCTGCAGCTGATTTACAGTTGGATCTTCCTGGAAAACATCATCCCCTACTTCAGCATTATACATTGCTTTACGCATTTCCTCTGTAGGTCTGGTAACAGTGTCACTGCGAAGGTCAATTAATTTTTTATTCATAATAATAACAATCTTTCTAAAATATTCAATTTAATTATAGATGAATGATTTCATATTTAATAATGCAAAAATATCTAATATGGCAAGGATGATCAATTTAGCAATGAAAAAATTTATTTTTTATTTTAATCAGAAGAAAGATTCCGAACACCCAAAATGAAATTGCCATTGATATATCCGGGATAATAAGAGGATATTTAGTAAAAAAAGTTTTTGATGATTCTAAATAGGCATCTCCGACAATGACATCTTTGACAAATAATTTAGATTCAAGATCTGTTTCACCTAATGGATTAATGATGCAGCTAATTCCTCCATTTGCAGCTCTTATTACTGTCCTTCTATTTTCAACAGCGCGTAAAACTGAAATTTCTTTATGTTGATAAGGACCGCTCGATTTTCCGTACCAACTGTCATTTGTTACAACAGCTATCAACTTTGCACCTCGCTGTACAAAATTTGTTACAAAATATGGAAATACAGACTCATAACAAACAAGTCCGTTAATACTAATGGAATCTTTAGTTTGAGAAGAATTATCAGATTCAGTTAAATTGGGGATTTCAAAATTTACTGTATCTCTTCCAACATTCCAGCTTGAAATACCGACACTCCAATTTATTAATTTCCCAAGGAAAGGTAGTTGATTGACGAAAGGAACTTTTTCGCCAAATGGAACAAGTTTCATTTTTCCGTAATGTTGAATATAACGGGAGTTTGGAGAGAGCAACAAGATACCATTATATGTAGCATAATAAGTGTTCCCAATTTTATTATTTTTGACATTTTCCGGTATTTTTTCACCCGGATAATAATATTTAATATCCGGCATTCCGGTCATAAGGTACACATTGTTTTTTATTAAAAAGTAATAAATTGAATCTAATTCGGCATTGTGAGAGCCATCTGTTAAAAAGACAGGCAAAGCAGTTTCCGGCCAAATAATAAGGCGCGCACCTTTATTTACAGCTTCTTTTGATAAATCAATATAACTTCTAATTAATTTATTAAGGTTTGTTATATTCCATTTATCCCAAGGATCTAAATTTGGTTGAATAAGACCCACGCGTATTTTTTTTTGAGAAATATGAAAACTTTCTATTCGGTAAAGCCCATAACCTAAAACAAGGGCAAAAAGTAACACAGCAATTGATAGATTTATTTTGAATTTTTTATATGACTTTTTAAATGAAATAAATGATTTAAATAAAAATATGTTTAAATAAATCACAATAATAGACAGTCCAACAGCTCCGACAATATCTGCAATTTGTATAAAAGGTACAAACTCAGCCAGACCGTGGCCTAATGTAAGCCAGGGAAAACTAATGTCTGTAAGCATAAAAAGATATTCATAACAAGCCCAGAAGAAAGGGAATAATAATAAAGCTATGTTTTCTGAGAAAGATTTCCTAGCCAAATAGAAAAGAGTTGATGGTATTAGAAAAAGTATGGGTTCAAAAAAAAGCAACGTCCCACCGGCGATCATTAGAAATGGATCAGACTCTTTTTGCCAGCTTCCGACCCAATAAATAGTAATTATGCTAAAAATAAAAAATGTTAAGTAGGAAGCTCGATTAATTTCTGCCAATGTTTTTTTCTTTTGGATAACATACAGATATGGAATTAACCCAACAAAAAAGAAAAGAGTTAAAGGAAAAGGAAAAGGCGGGAAGGCAACACCCATCAAAATTCCGCTGAGTATTAAGAGAATTCTATCTTTTCGTCTTTCTTTTTTCTCTTCATGCGATAATTCAATTCTATTGTACCAAAATTTAAGGATCACTTTTTTTATTTCTTTGCTTTTAATGGGATATAAGAATATAATAATTCAAATCATAAAAATTTTATTTAGCAATTAGAACTATCGCAAAAGAAGCGATACCTTCTTCCCTCCCGACAAATCCTAATTTTTCCGTGGTAGTAGCTTTGATCGATATATTATCATATTCGGTTTGAAGAATAAGAGCAATATTATTCCTCATTTGTTCAATATAAGGAGATACTTTCGGTTTTTGAATAGCAAGTGCAACATCAAGGTTATTCAAATGGTATCCTTTTTCTGATACAAGCTGGAATACTTTTTTCAAAATTATTGAGCTTTGAACATCTTTATATTTTGGATCAGTATCAGGAAAATGTTTTCCTATATCACCCAATGCCAAAGCTCCAAGCAATGCATCAGCAATAGAATGCAGTAAAACGTCTGCATCAGAATGTCCCAGCAAACCAAGCTCATTAGGAATTTCGACTCCTCCTAGTATTAATTTTCTATCCTTCGCAAAGGCATGAACATCAAAGCCAATTCCAGTTCGAATATCTTCTATCAAAATTTCACCTCAAAAGTTTTAAACTCATTTTTAAAATCACCCCAAACAATTTTACATTGATTAACTGAAGCACGCGAAGGTCCAATATTAATTTTTTGAAACAGATCCTCAATCACAGCAATTTCTCCTTCCACAACTGTCAGGACTTCTCCAGAAAATAAATTTTTCACATATCCGGTTAATTTAAGACTTTTTGCATGCTGAGCAACATAATATCGGAATCCTACTCCCTGCACTAATCCTGCGGCAATTATTTCAGCTCGTTTTTTCATTAGAAAATATATTTAACTTTTCAAATATCTCTGTAGTTAGCAGTCCTGTAAAAA
>JAJXTM010000227.1 GCA_021783875.1 Bacteroidota bacterium | reverse complement strand
TGAAAATAATAAGTTTCTTTCTGTAAAGTAGTCTCCGAGTATTCCATTCCTAAATAAACTGCCATATCGCACATTAGCATTAATAATAGTAAAATTTATGACCGGCACATTTGCACTATCAGTATTACCTATAAAAATATTTATTTTTTTTAATTTTAAATTTTCCAAAATTTGGTTCGTAAATACCCCGAAATCGTTTCCCTGCTCAAAGTTTATCTTAACCTCTTTGCAATTTAGCGGGAGCATATTTATAATACTATTTGAGGCGGAATCGGCAAGAGTAAAAAAAATAGAAAGATTATCTTTTGATTGAGCATTAACCGAAGCAAAAGAAATCAAAATTAAAATAACGGTAAAATAAAGGGAAGGGAAATCATTCCCATCCCTTTGATGAATACCTAAAGAGTTAAGCATATATTCCACGCAGCTTTAAGGTTTGTGCTACCTTTTCAATTGCGATAATGTAAGCGCCTATTCTTAAAGAGACATTATATTTTTCAGCAGATTTATAAACATTAACAAAAGCCGCATGCATCATTCTATCCAGCCTTCGATTAACTCGATCCAAAGTCCAGAAATATCCCATTCTATCCTGCACCCATTCAAAATATGAGACAGTAACACCGCCTGCATTTGCTAATATATCGGGGATAACTAGGATACCCATTGACTGGAGAACAGGATCAGCTTTGGCGGTGGTTGGTCCATTTGCTCCTTCGGCAATTATTTTACATTTCAATTTACTAGCATTTTTAAAAGTTATTTGATCTTCTTTGGCAGCGGGAACAAGCACATCGCACTGCAATTCCAAAAGTTCTTCATTCGTTATAGGTTCGGCATTTTGGTAATCTATTAATGTTTTATGACGTTCGACATGTTCAATTAATTCCGGGATATTAAATCCGTTTGAGTTATAAATTGCGCCATTAATATCGCTCAAACCGACAATTTTGACTCCATGTTCAAAAAGGGCAAGAGCCGTTACTGATCCGACATTACCGAATCCCTGGATAACGGCGGAGGCATTATTAGGATTAATACCCAACTTATGGAAGGCGCCTATGATAACGCTAGTAACCCCTCTGCCGGTGGCTTCTTTTCTGCCGAGCGATCCGCCCAGTAGAAGAGGTTTACCTGTAACCACAGCAGTTTCAGTCCTTTTAGAATGCATACTATAAGTATCCATTATCCAAGCCATAGTCTGTTCATTAGTATTCATATCCGGTGCCGGAATATCCCGGTCAGGACCAAAGACATCCAACAAGTTTGAAGTAAATCTTCGAGTAAGTCTTTCCAATTCACCGTTGCTTAACAATGAAGGGTCACATTTAATTCCGCCTTTTGCTCCACCAAACGGAATATTAACAATAGCACATTTCCAAGTCATCCATGCTGCAAGCGCTTTCATTTCATCAAGCGAAATATCCGGTGCAAAGCGGATTCCGCCTTTAGAAGGTCCTAAAACTTCATTATGAATGACTCGATAACCTTCAAAAACCTCTAGACTACCGTTATCCATTGTAATTGGTATGGAGGTAATAACTTGTTTTACCGGAGCTTTAAGATAATTATAAAGCCCTTGGTCCAAACCAATTATTTTTACGGCTATTTCAAACCTTTCCATCATTGACTCAAATGGATTTTCTTTATCCAAGATAGGTGCCGGTTCTTTGTATTGGTTCATATAAGAATTCATAAAGGTGTGTCCTTAATATTGTTTAATAATAATTACCTCAAATCTATACAAAATAGGTAGACCAATTCAACTATAAATATTCATAAAAATATTTCAATAAAAAAATATAATTTTTCTTCTCATGAATATTTAGTAAGTGATCCATTCTCCAACATTTTCATTTATTAGATGACTTTTATCGAACCTAAGATATTTAGTTATCAAAATTCCATATTTTTTAACTTCTATAGACTGACATTGCTTCGAGGCGTTTTATTCTTTCTTCAATTGGAGGATGAGTTGAAAAAAGTTTTTTAACCCCCGACATTTTCAATGGATTAACAATAAACATATGTGCTGTAGCGGGTCCGACATTATTAAGAGGTTTTAATTGATTAACCGCAGAAATTTTTTTAAGTGCAGAAGCTAAAGCCAAAGGATTATGAGAAATGCGAGCGCCTTCGGCATCTGCAGCGAATTCTCGTGAACGAGAGACTGCTAATTGAAGAAGAGAAGCGGCAATCGGAGCAAGAATCATTAGAAATAATGCAGCAATTCCGCTATCATCGTCGCGATCGCCTCCTCTGCCTCCGAACATCATTGCCCAGCCTGCCATTTGTGCAATAAATGTAATAGTTCCTACGATAGTAGCAGCGATTGTACCTATCAAAATATCCCGATGTTTAACATGCCCAAGCTCATGTCCAATTACTCCGGATAATTCTTCGCGGGATAATGAATTAATAATCCCGGTAGTTGCCGCAACCGCAGCATGCTGAGGGTTTCTGCCAGTAGCAAATGCATTCGGAGTTTCATCTTCAATTATATAAATTTTCGGCATTGGTAAACCGGCATTGTGAGTAAGCTGCTGAACAACCGAATATAGTTCCGGAGCCGAATTGTAATCTACTTGTTTCGCACGATACATTGACAATACAACTTTATCCGAAAACCAATAAGAACCAAAATTCATTGCAAGTGAAAAGAAAAAGGCGATAGTCATTCCGTTTTGTCCGCCTACAAGATAGCCGACAAAAAGAAATAGTATCATCATTAAAGTCATTAGGAAGGTAGTTTTTAGCGTATTCATTTTTTCTCCATAAAAATTACAATTTAAATTTAAATAAAGGGAAAAGGTTAATCAATGACAGAAAAAGAGGGATAAAATAAAAAATTAATCGCCTTTTTTAATTTTTTCCAACTCATCCCATCTGATAAAAAGGGAATTAATGTGTTCTTTTGTTTCTTCAAGTTTTTGGTTAAGTTCTTTTGTTTGCGCTGCATATTTTTCATAAAAGTCGGGTGATGAAAAAATTGATTCTATTTTTTCAATTTCCGCTTCATATTTCAAAATTTCTTCTTCAATTGTTTCAAGCTCTTTATTTTCTTTCCAGGTAAGTTTTTTAATATTTGGTCTAACACGTGTATCTTCTTTTTTAGCTTTTGGGGGTTCAATATTTTCTTCTTGCTTTCGGGAATTTCTTTTTTCAATGTAATAATCATAATCTCCCTCGCTAAAATATATCCCATTTCCTGTTTCAAAAGATAATATCCCATTACATACACGATTGAGAAAGTACCTATCATGGCTGACTATTATTAAGCATCCCTCGAAAGACATTAAAGCTTCCTCAAGAATACGAAGAGTCTGCAGATCAAGATCATTTGTCGGTTCATCAAGAAGAAGGAAATTCCCGCCGTTCTTTAAAATGCCGGCAAGAGTTAACCTGCTTTTTTCTCCTCCTGAAAGTCTTCCGACTTTTGTATTTATTCTATCATCGGTAAAAAGAAACCGGCGCAAGTAAGTCCAAACATTAATATTTTGTTTTCCAAATTTAATTGTCTCATTCCCTTCACCTATTGCCTGAGCTACGGTATCTTCATCATTAAGAAGTAAGCGGTATTGATCTATATAATTAAATTCTGTTCTTTCCCCAATTTCCAATTTACCAGCCGTATAATTTATATCGCCTAATATAATTCGCAGAAGAGTTGTTTTACCTGCACCATTGCTCCCTATTATTCCGAGTTTTCGCCCGGGTTCAAATATGAAATTGAAATCCTTGAATAATGTTTTCCCGCCAAGTTCCATAGTTAAGTTTTTTATTTCTAAGACCTTTCTTCCTAATTTCTCAGCTTCGGGTATAATAAGGTCTACATCTATTTCTTTTTCTTTTACATCTTGGTTTGCGACTTCATAATAATTATCAAGACGGCTCTTGGCTTTTGTTCTTCTAGCTCTGGGACCGCGATTCACCCATTCCAATTCTCTTTTTAAAAAGCTTTGGCGTTTTTTTTCTTCTATTTCACGGACTGCCTCACGCTCGGCTTTGTTGATAAGGTAATCAGTATAATTACCCTGATGAGAATAAAACTGCCCGGAAGAAAGTTCAACAATTCTATTTGCTATTCTATCCAGGAAATAACGATCATGGGTAACAAAAATACAGCTTCCGCTATAATTTGATAAGAATCTTTCCATCCATTCAATTGAGTTTGTATCTAGGTGGTTCGTAGGTTCATCAAGAATAAGCAAATCAGGCTGAGATATTAAAGCACGACAGAGAGCTACCCTCCTTTTTTCTCCGCCTGAGAGAGAACTAATTTCTCTATCCGGATCCGGAGCATTTAAGGATTCTATAAGAAGGTCAATTCTTTTATCAATATTCCAGCCGTCGCAGTGAAGAATTTTTTCTTCCAGTATAGTTTTGTTCTTTGAATCGAAAGAAGTTTGGGAATATTCATCCAATAGATTCAAAATATACTCAGCGCCGTCTTTAATATTTTGAAAAACATTTTTTGAATTATCAAGAGAAAACTCCTGCGAAAGGAATCCTATCACTAAACCTTTTTTCTTTGCTATATTTCCTTCATCCGGATCAAGGATACCTGAAATAATTTTAAGGAAAGTCGATTTTCCCGCACCATTCCTACCTACAAGTCCTATTCTATCACCTTCGTGAACAGAC
>JAJXTM010000226.1 GCA_021783875.1 Bacteroidota bacterium | reverse complement strand
AATCCCTGAAAAGGATTGGATAACAATACCAAACCGGTAAGCATCAGAACTAGAATTAGCAAAGAGACTTCCGAGAGCTCGGGTCATATCTGCATTTGCAAAACCGAATTTTGTGATTCCCCTTAGGGCAAGTTCCATTCCGATAGTACCGATTATACCAGCACAAAACGCAACCCATATGAAATGCGGTAAAGATAAATTTCCCATTAATTGTTTTTAGCACCTTAATAATTTATGAAAACAGTTATTACAAATATTATTATTTAAAATAAAAAACTGATGTGATCTATCATATATCAAGATATATCACACCAGTAAAAAAAATTAAGAAATTTTATTTATTTAACCCAATTGTTGAAACATCACTTGCTATCTTCCAAGTTCCATTTTCCTTTATTAAAGAAACAAAACCTGTTTCTTTTATCCTTGAATCAGTAATCGCAATCTTAGCGAGGGCAGTATTCCCATTAACATCAACTGAATTAAAATCTACTTTTCTTTCCCAACCTCCCTTTTGTCCACTATTGACTAAATTAATAAATTGGCTAGCAGTATAATGTTCAACTTTATTTGTAAACGTATTATAAGTCAAAAAAGATCCATCGTTAAACAGCGTTTTTTGTAGCTCTGAAGTATTTCTATTATCTACACTTTTTACAAAGTTTGAAACAGTTTGCTCAACATTGCTTTGATCTTCACCAGCCAGTTTGGCTAATGCAAATGTAGAAATAGGTATTAGAATCAATGAAATTAATATTACTATTGATTTTATAGTTTTCATAATTATTCCTTTTTTTATTATGATTAATATTTCCTTTATGAGGATTTTTAACCTATCGATTTTGTGATAGATTTTTAATAACATAAAAATAATGATCTAAATTTTAACAGCAAAAATTTTTATGAGGAATGGTATTTAGATTATTTATTCGGTAATTATTTTATAATCAATTAAAACCGTTCTTCATATTTTTATAAATTTATCTTCTTTTATTTATTATTTTTCACGGTTAAATTTTTATTTATTAACTTGAAGAAGGAGCGAAATATGTCTTTTAAGATAAATAATCTTTCTAGTATTTTCATTATATTATTTTTTTCATCTTGTTTAGTTTCAATTTCATTTACTCAACAAGTGCATGAAAGCAGTGAAATTAACCGTAAGGATATGGATACAACTGTAAGCCCTGCTGTAGATTTTTTTGAGTATGCAAATGGAACTTGGTTAAAGAACACTGAAATTCCTGCTGCATATTCAGGTTGGGGTTCATTTTATGTTCTTGGAGATCAAAATTTGGACAAATTAAAAAATATTTTAATAAATGTTGAAAATAAAAAGAATGTAAAAAAAGGAAGCAGCGAACAGTTTGTCAGAGATTTTTATTATACCGGAATGGATACAATTGACATAGAAAGACAGAATTTTAAACCAATAGAGAAAGATTTAGATGCTGTTAATTCAATCAAGAATTTGAATGATTTTTACAGAGAACTAGCAAGAGTACAGTTGGGTTATTCTAACCCTCTATTCTCATTTGGTTCAGGTGCCGATGCTAAAAACAGTAAGTTGAATATTGCACAACTTTATCAAAGCGGTTTAGGTTTACCTGATCGGGATTATTACTTAAAAGATGATCCAAATTCTAAAACAATAAGAGCGGATTACCTTCAGTTGATTAAAAAGTCTTTTATGCTAATTGGATATGACTCAGCAAAAGCAATGGATAATGCTAATTCAATATTAATTCTGGAAACAGAATTAGCCAAAGCATCAATGCCGAGGGTTGAAGAGCGTGATCCGAATAAGATTTATCATAAAATGCCGGTAAAAAAATTAATTTCTCTTTCGCCAGATTTTAATTGGAATGTTTATTTTAAGAATATCGGAGTTACTAAATTTAATGAAATTAATGTCGCTCAACCCGAATTCTTCAAAGAAATTAGCAGCATTGTTCATTCAACACCGATTGAAACATTAAAAGAATATTTAAAATGGAATATTATCCGATCAGCTGAGCCGTACCTAAGCGACCCATTTGTTGATGCTAATTTTAATTTTTATGGGAAAGTTCTAAATGGAACAAAAGAAATGCAGCCACGCTGGAAAAGAGTTCTTGGAGCAATTAACGGAAACATTGGAATGGAATTAGGAAAGTTATTTGTTAAACAATATTTCCCCCCGTATGCAAAAAAACGTGCCATGGAGTTAGTTCATAATTTAATGGCTTCATTAAAAAATCGAATCGAAAAAGTTGACTGGATGAGCCCTGAGACCAAAAAAGCGGCTTTATATAAATTGTCAAAATTTACAGTTAAAATCGGTTATCCGGATAAATGGAAAAGTTATAAAGGACTTTTAATTAGCAGAGATTCATATTTTGGAAATGCTTTAAGTGCATCTATTTTTAATACAAGAAAAGATTTAGCCAAAATAGGCAAACCGGTAGATAAGACAGAATGGGGTATGACACCACAAACAGTGAATGCATATTACAACCCTGAGAATAATGAAATTGTATTTCCAGCCGGAATCTTGCAGCCGCCATTCTTTGACCCAAAAGCCGATGATGCAATTAACTATGGAGGCATCGGTGCTGTCATCGGGCATGAAATGACTCACGGATTTGATGATGAAGGCAGACTATATGATGCTGATGGAAATATGAAAGATTGGTGGACAAAACAGGATGCAGAAAATTTCGATAAAAGAGCAAATAAAATTGTTGATCAATTTGATGGTTATATTGCAGTTGATAGTTTACACATTAATGGAAAGCTAACAGAGGGGGAAAATATTGCTGATCTGGGCGGTATTAATATCTCTTTTGATGCTTTCAAGAAAACTGAAGAGTTCAAAAATGGGAAACCGATTGACGGTTTTACTCCTGCACAACGATTTTTCTTATCTTTTGCTAATATATGGAAAATAAAAAATCGACCAGAGAGATTACGATTAAGAGTAAAAGTTGATCCACACTCTCCAGAGCAATTCAGAGTTGACGGACCTTTAAGTAATACTCCTGCTTTTTGGGATGCATTTAATGTAAAGCCAGGCGAACCTATGAGAAGATCCGGGGATAAGCTTGTAAAAATTTGGTAATTATTCATTTCTCAGACTTTTAGAAAAGAAGACGAAGCAACTCAGCTTCGTCTTTTTTTTATTTGAAATTCTTTCAAAATATTCATTTGAATTATAAAATTTCTTTTTAAATTATTATATTTGGGGACTCTACAATTGGCGGATAAATTTTATTATATATTTGTACTATTATGCGATTAATATAAAATCTTTTGTAGATAAATTCTGTTTATTTTTAATTATTAAGGAGATCTTAAGATGATTCGAAAAGTACTAAACTTAAACGTTTTTACTATTTTATTGGGGATTTTTGTTTTATTAACAAACAAGAATGCGTATTCTATCCCAAGCTTTGCACGTCAGACTAACTTAGCCTGCAGTGCATGCCACTATGTATATCCTGAATTGACTCCTTTCGGCAGACTATTCAAGCTTAATGGTTACACAATGACTGGTATTGCCACAATTAAATCAACTTATAAAGAAGACAATACAAATTTACAATTATTAAATGTTCTTCCAATTTCAGCTATGATCCAAGGTTCTCATAATCTAATTGCTAAGACCGTGCCTGGAACTTCTAACGATGTAACTGAATTTCCACAGCAATTCAGCCTTTTTGTTGCCGGAGCTATAAGTCCAAACTTCGGATCATTTGTACAAATAACTTATGCAGATCAATCAGGAAATTTCAAATTAGATAATTCCGATTTAAGATATGCTGATCATACTTCTCTTTTTTCAAATGATTTACTATACGGAGTAACATTAAATAATAATCCCACAGTCCAGGATGTTTGGAATTCCACTCCGGCATGGGGTTTTCCCTTTGTTTCTTCATCAGTAGCCCCTACCCCAAGTGCTAATCCTATTATTGGAGGATTAGGCGGAAGCGTCTCAGGTCTTGGAGCCTATGCTCTCTATAATAATTTAATATATGGAGAATTCAGTCTTTATCATGTTACAAAACAAGGAGGTCCAATTCCCGAAACAGCAGCTGATTCCACTATGACACTATCCGGATACTCACCATATTGGCGAATAGCAATACAGCAGCAATGGGAATCGGATTATCTTGAGATTGGCACCTTCGGAATGACTCCTCAATTTTATCCAACAGGGATAAGTGACCGAAGCACAGATAAGTATACAGATATCGGATTTGATGCACAGTATGAAAAAACATTTGATAATGGAACCTTAATTGCGCATACTTCATATATTACCGAGAAACAAAATCTTGATGCAACTTATGCCGCAGGCGGTTCCGGTAGCCCATCTTTGAAACTAAATTCCTTTAAGATAGATGCCAGTTATAATTTACCTGTCGGTTTAGCATTTTCGTTAGGTTATTTTGCTACAAACGGAGATTCGGATCCTATTATATATGCAGCTAATACAAGTCTCTCGCCAAATAGCAGCGGCTTGACAGCTCAGATTACTTATTTACCCTGGTTAAATACTCAATTTGCAGTCCAGTACGTTGCATATAATAAATTTGACGGCAGCAGCAGCAATTATGACGGCTCGGGAAGAAATGCTGCTGATAATAACACTTTATATGTTGTCGG
>JAJXTM010000225.1 GCA_021783875.1 Bacteroidota bacterium | reverse complement strand
CCAAGGCAAAGCTACGATTTGTTGTTAGTGTATCAAAACAATATCAAAATCAAGGATTATCGCTCGGAGATTTAATTAATGAAGGTAATTTAGGTTTAATTAAAGCTGCAAAGCGCTTTGATGAAACGCGCGGATTTAAGTTCATTTCATATGCTGTCTGGTGGATTAGACAGTCAATCCTTCAGGCTCTTGCTGAGCAATCAAGGATTGTTCGCCTTCCCTTAAATAGGATCGGCGCCCTGAATAAGATTGGAAAGGCATATAGTAACCTCGAACAAGAATTTGAAAGAGAGCCTACTGCTTATGAGCTTGCTCGAGAACTTGATATGGATGAGGTTGAAATCATTGAAACTATGCGAATATCAAGTAAGCATGTATCAATGGATGCTCCGTTTTCTCAAAATGATGAGAATAGTCTTCTTGATGTTTTAGAAAGTGAAGAAATACCTTTACCGGATTATAATTTAATATCTGATTCTCTAAAAATGGAGGTTAATAGAGCCCTTTCAACATTATCCGAAAGGGAGTCTGAAGTCATAAAACTTTATTTTGGCATAAATAAAGAACATGCTTACACTCTTGAAGAAATTGGTGCATTTTTCCATCTAACAAGAGAAAGAGTACGACAAATAAAAGAAAAAGCAATCAGACGTCTTAAACACGCATCAAGAAGTAAAAACTTAAAATCATATCTTGGATAATTTTTTTGAATAATTTATACAATTTCTTTCTGTGGATATTTTGCATTTCTCTTATTATCAATATTTTAGGATGTTCATCTGCTTCAAACACTATTCGATATGGTAACCCTAACCAGGAGTCTGATAAAAGCAATGATGCAGTTAGATTTAGCAGTACCAAAAATCAAAATGTCGACACTGCTTTTAATTATAATGCTACAAGTATTTCAGATACAGATGATACACCAATAAACGAAAAGGGAATAGACATCTCAGTTGTTATGAAAAAACTTTCATCTAACAACAATACTGAAAAGTTAAATGCAGCCCAAAACACTCTTCGTGATAAAATGTTAATGGAGATTATAAAATACCTTGATACACCTTACAAATATGGAGGTCATACTTCAAATGGTATTGATTGTTCAGCCTTTACACAGAGGATTTACCAAAAAGTGTTCTCAATAACTCTTCTCAGAAGTGCTCATGAGCAATTTACTGAAGGCACCGATGTTGATGAAGTGGATGATCTTAAATTTGGCGATCTTGTCTTTTTTAATACACGAAGAGGCATTAAGCCGGGGCATGTCGGAATTTATATCGGTAATCACTTCTTCGCTCATGCAAGCACTAGCAATGGTGTAATAGTTTCGTCAATAGATGATGAATATTATTCGAAAAGATTTATGGGCGGACGAAGAATTGAAAATATTCTTGGCACAAATAAATAAACTGGAAATATTAGATCTATAATTATTTATTTTAATTTCATTGCCTTGTACTACGAATAAGCTCATCTTTTAAATCACTAATAAAAGTTAGCGTTTTTCTAAACCCCGAAGTATCTTCCATCAGTGACTTTATCACTGCACTTCCAACAATTACTCCGTCGCAATATGGAGAAAAAATCTTTATGTCATCTCTGTTTGATATTCCAAAACCGATTAGCATTTTATTATTGGTTACTAATGAATATGCATTAGTAAGAAAATTAATTGTCTCATCGACTTTATTGTTTAAGCTTCCGGTTGTACCGCTTACAGAAACACAATAAACAAAACCATTACTAACCGAATCGATTTTTTTTATGCGGTCTTTCGTCGTTGTCGGAGTGATTAGCAATATTTTATCGATAGGATTAAAGCTTGAATCAAAAAAACCATCATATTCTTCGATTGGAATATCCGGAATTATAATTCCATTTGCCCCAGAAGCAATTGCGTCTATTGCAAATTTACTTTTTCCGTATCTCAAAATCGGATTTGCATATCCCATTAAAATCAGTGGTTTTTTTGTATTCTGACGAATCTCTTTTAATATTAATAGTACTTTATGAAGATTCATTCCGTTTTCTATAGCTGACTGAGAAGAATGTTGAATGATAGGTCCGTCTGCAAGAGGGTCACTAAAAGGAAATCCAATTTCAAGCATATCAGCTCCGGCATCTAAAATATCTAATGCAAGTTCTACGAAATTATTTTTATCTGGGAAACCAGCAGTTAGGAAAACTGAAAGAATTTTTTCTTTAGCGTTATTCTTTTCTGAAATATAATTAGAAATTAATGACATTTAATATCCTAAAAAATTTTTTATTGTATAGAGATCTTTGTCGCCTCTGCCACTAACATTAACAATGATGATTTCATCTTTTGCTGTAGAAGGCGTAAGCTTTTCTAAATAAGCAATGGCATGGGCAGATTCCAAAGCAGGTATGATTCCCTCCTTTTGAGAAAGGAGTTCCGTAGCTTTTATCGCCTCCTCATCAGAAACTGAAAAGTAGTCAGCTATTATCTCATCTTTTAGGTAACTATGTTCCGGACCGACACCCGGATAATCTAAACCTGCAGAAATAGAATGTACTTCAGATACTTGTCCATCATTATCTTGAAGTAAATAAGTCTTCATACCTTGAAAAATTCCTTCTCGTCCGAGTGTTAAGGTTGCACAATGCTTATTAGTATTAATTCCGTATCCACCTGCTTCAACGC
This sequence comes from Bacteroidota bacterium, assembly GCA_021783875.1. Lineage (GTDB taxonomy): Bacteria > Bacteroidota > Ignavibacteria > Ignavibacteriales > Ignavibacteriaceae > FEN-1297. The sequence continues at coordinate 2,034 of JAJXTM010000225.1, read as the reverse complement.
CGATTAATTTTACTCCCGAGTTAAGGAAAGGATAAAAAATCCCTATTGCATTACTTCCGCCTCCCACGCAGGCAACAATATAATCCGGCAGCCTATTTTCCGCTATCTGGATTTGTTCTTTTGTTTCAAATCCAATAATAGATTGAAAATTTCTGACCATCATTGGATAAGGATGCGGTCCTACAACTGAACCGATAATGTAATGAGTATCATTAACGTTTGTTACCCAGTCGCGTATGGCTTCATTTGTTGCATCTTTTAACGTTCTGCTGCCTGAAGATACCGGGATTACTTCTGCTCCAAGCAGCTTCATTCGGAATACATTTAAACTTTGACGTTCAATATCTACTTCACCCATATAAACAAAACATTTCATTCCAAATTTGGCACAGACTGTTGCTGTAGCTACACCATGCTGACCGGCACCCGTTTCTGCAATTATCCTTTTCTTACCTAATTTTTTTGCAAGTAAAATTTGACCTAATGCATTGTTTATCTTATGAGCTCCAGTGTGGCAAAGATCTTCCCGTTTTAAATAAATTTTTGCTCGCTTATAATAATTAGTTAAACCCTCTGCAAATGTCAATGGTGTAGGTCTACCACTGAATTCTTTATTAAGTTTATCAAGTTCTTTATTAAAATTATCATCTTTTAACAATTGGAAATATGTCTCTTCTAATTCTTTCAGCGGAGTAATTAATGTTTCCGGGACAAATTTACCTCCATACTTACCGAATTTTCCGCTAAAATCAGGCTGAAAATAATTATTTGGCGTTGACATAAGTTTCCATTGTTTTATTAACTATAGGCGCTATTTGCTTTATCTTCTCAAGCATTATTCTGAAATTCTTTGGAGTTAAAGATTGAAAACCGTCTGATAAAGCTTTCTCAGGATGATTATGCACCTCTATTATTAATCCATCGGCTCCTGCAGCAACAGCTGCTAAAGCCATAGGAGGAACCTTATCCGCTATACCTATTCCGTGTGATGGATCTACAAATATTGGTAAATGGGAATTCTTTTTTATCATTGGGACGGCATTTAGATCAAGTGTATTTCTTGTCATTGTTTCAAAAGTTCTGATTCCACGCTCACATAAAATAACATTAAAATTCCCTTCAGATAAAATATATTCTGCGCTCATCAATAAATCTTCGATTGTGGCTGCTAACCCTCTTTTAAGTAAGATAGGATTAGTTAATTTTCCTACATCTTCAAGCAGAGAAAAATTCTGCATATTTCTTGCACCAATTTGAATAATATCAGAACATTCAGCTATTAAAGGAAGTGCTGTATTATCTTTAGCTTCTGTAACTATCATCATTCCTAGTTCTTTCCGAACATCGGATAGATATTCTAATCCCTTTTCTTTTAATCCCTGAAATGAATAAGGACTAGACCTCGGTTTGTAGGCTCCAGCACGAAAGTATTTTATTCCCATTTCTTTTAATTCGCCTGCTATATCGAAAAGCTGCTGCCGGCTCTCAACGGAACATGGTCCAGCAATTATAGTAAGTTCTTTGTCTCCAATAGGAAAGTTATTAATATTCACTATTGTATCTGATGGCTTCATTTCACGGCTAACTAATTTGTACGGTTTTGAAACCCTTACTACTTCTTCAACCGAATCCATAGTAAGGAATTCTTCTTCGGATAATTTATTAGTCTGTCCGGTAACTCCTATAGCAATTTTAAAATTTCCTGTGATTAAATGCGGTTTGCAATTATTTTGTTTAATCTTCTCTTTTACTTTTTCTACATCATGCTGCGGTGCGTTTAGCTTCATCATTATTACCATTAATTACTCCTATGTTGATTAAATAATTTAAAAAATTCTCTAACTTTTTCCGGATCCTTTTTCCCCGGGAATTTCTCAAGTGACGATGATAAATCAACTGCTGCTGGTTTAATTTCTTTGACTATATATTCAATATTAGCAGCTGAAATGCCTCCTGCAAGTATTATCTTATGGATAATATCCTTTGGGATTTTCCCCCAATTAAATGTATTACCCGTACCTCCAAATTCATTTT
>JAJXTM010000224.1 GCA_021783875.1 Bacteroidota bacterium | reverse complement strand
GAATTTTCTTCTGACCTTCAGAGCTCCATAATATTTTTTTGATTCTGTCTTCAACAATTTCCTTAATTCTCATATGAAAATGATTCTCACGCCTTTTTTGGAAATTTCCGGTATCCAAAAGGTATTTTCTATGTCTTGCAATTTCGTTCGCAATATCTTCAACGCCTTTATTATCAACAGCAGTAGCTTTTATAATTGTAGGAAACCATAACTTATCTTCATAATTCTTCATCATAAGAATTGTTTTCAAGGAGGTGATTGCTTGCTCAGATCCGGGACGGTCGCTCTTGTTCATAACAAAGAAATCTGCAATTTCCATTAGCCCTGCTTTCATTGCTTGAACTGAATCTCCCGATTCCGGTACCAAAACAACAATTGTTGAATCTGCAGCTTGTGCTATATCAAGCTCGGATTGACCGACCCCTACAGTTTCAAAAATAATGTAGTCATAGCCGGCTGCATCAATGATATCTGCGGCATCATTAGCTGTCTTACTGAGACCACCCAGGCTTCCGCGTGTTGCCATACTTCGTATAAAAACTCCGGGATTCAGTCCTATCTCATTCATTCTGACTCTATCTCCAAGCAATGCACCTCCTGTATAAGGGCTAGTGGGATCTACAGCAATTACTCCGACTGTTTTATTCTCATTTAAGAATACTTTTATCAGCTGGTTTGTAATGGTGCTTTTCCCAGCTCCCGGAGGACCGGTAATCCCTATTCGATAAGCATTCCCTACTTTGTGGTATATTACTTTTAAAAGTTCAGAAGAATCAGAATTCTCTGATTCTATAATCGAAATTGAACGTGCTACACTTCTTTTATCTTTTTGAAGTAATTTTTCTACTAAACTTTGGCTGATAATCATACATTACTCTTTAATCTGCTCCTTAAAATATTCGACGGTTTCAACTAATCCATCAGAAATATTTGTGGAGGGACGCCAATTAAATTTTTTAAAAAACTTATCGGATGTTATTACGCTTCTCATTTGCTCGCCAGGAGCAGTAGGGCCGTGCTTCTCAACTTGTCCTTTCCCTATAACCTTATTAAGCATTCTGAAAATTTCATTAACATCTGTCTCTTTCCCTGTCCCTATATTATAAATATTGTTTTCTTTATCCTTGGAAGCAATTAGATTTGCTTTCACAACATCTTTAACATAAACATAATCCCGAGTTTGAAAACCCTCTCCATTTATAGTCGGCTGCTCACCTTTCAATAATTTAGATGCAAATATAGCTACTACTCCTGCCTCTCCGAATGGATTTTGTCTGGGTCCATAAATATTTGCGTACCGCAGTATAGTATAATTCAATCTATACTGTATGCTGTAAAAATATATATACTTTTCAACTGCTAATTTTGATATTCCATACGGGGACAATGGAAAAGTTATATGCTCTTCATCTGCAGGGAAGTATTTTTGTTCTCCATAGACTGCTCCTCCGGTTGAAGCAAACATAATCTTTTTAACATCCGTTTTTATTGCGCATTGTAATAAATTTATAGTTCCGAGAATATTAGTATTTGCATCAAATTCAGGATCAGCAACTGACCTGCGGACATCCATCTGTGCTGCGTGATGATTTACAATATCAAATTTTTCTTTTTCAAAAAGTTTAATTAAATTTTTATCGCAAATATTAGAATTGATAAAAGTTGCATTACGATTAATATTCTTTTCAAATCCAGTTGATAAATTATCGAGAATAAAAACTTCATTACCCTCAGCAATAAATGCATCTGAGATATGTGATGCAATAAATCCGGCTCCTCCTGTTACTAAAATTTTCACTTGTTACTCCTTATATAAATTGTGTTTATAAATATATTTTTCAACTTTTCTCGGTACTAAAAACTTAATAGGTAAATTATTCTTAATCCTTTCTCTTACCTCACTTGAGCTAATCTCTATTGTGGGAGTATCCACAAAAATAGCAGATTTATAGTATTTATCTTCTGAAGCAGGTAATTCAGATAATTTTCTTCTTAAAACTATTAGCTTTGATAACTTTATAATTTCATCCGGTTTTTTCCACGTGCTAAATTTTATTATATTATCAAAACCTATTATCAATTCAATGTTTTCAAATTTATTCTTTAAACTTGATAATGTGTCAATTGTATAAGATATTGCCTGATTTCTAATTTCAATATCAGAGAAGTCAAAATATGGAATATCCTTTATCGATAACTTTATCATTTCAAGTCTATGAATATGGCTGATTGTTGGTATCTCGGTCTTATGCGGTGATATTAAAGTAGGTATAAAAATAATTTTATCTAGATTACGTTTTTCTCTTACTGCTTGAGCTGTAATCAAATGACCTATATGAATCGGATCAAATGTACCCCCAAAGATTCCTATTGACGTCATTTCAGAAGTTCCTTATATTCAATAAATAGATGTGTGAATTTTTCATGCATTGACTGACCGCAATAGCTTAGACTTTCCTTTTTAGACAACTCTATATAGAGGGTCCTAAAATCATTTAAATTCTCGATTATAAAAAAATTATCCATTACGTGTAAAAAGTTTTCATGTTGATTGACTTGCTGAAGCAGTCTTTCATACTCTAATTTATTCCAATTAATCTTTTCGAATAATTCCAGATTAAAGGAATTGAATCCGAGAAAAGTAACTCTGTTATTAGCTGCTTTACCTATTACAATATTCTCATCATCCTTGGCAAGTAAATTAAAAATTTGTAAAATATCGGTGGACTTAATCCCAATTGCATTTGAAAAAATAATTAAATTATTAGCATATCTATTTGAATATTTTTCAAAAAGCGATTTAATGTAGTTAGCTTGATTCAAAGTGTCAGAAAAAAAACCAAACATGCGTTCATTAAAAAAATCTGCCGGTATATAATCCAAATCGATATTGTCAAAAGCAAAAACAGATGAATAATCTTCTTTAAGAGATAATATTATTTCTTTATTATTAGATATTAAAGCTTCATTAAGAAGGGAAGTATCATTAATTGTGAAACCCTCGAATGAACTTAAATTATTAATATTTAGTTTAGGTGCCAGTGACAACAGGTATATAATTGAATCTGATTTCATCATTCTAACTTCGCATTTATGTGCAATAAATTAAAAATGAATTGTCTATAATATTCAACATCATTAGCGTAAAAAGTTTTACTCAACCCGGAAGAATTTTTTAATTCCATTTTCCTAAAAGCCAAAGTTGTAGATGCACTAATATATGGTTTACGAATACTTTCATCAACCCAACCGGATTTATTTCTTGTGCCCGAATTTAGAATTATCAAATGTTCTAATGGAATTAAGCCGTTCTTGAACTCTTCGTATAATTCATTAAAGATCATTTTCTTTTCTGTATTAATTGCTAAAGCATAAAGGAATATGAAAATTAATATAGTGACTAACATAAATAAAAAACCTATTGCTGTTGTCGATTCCATGCTGACACTTAAATTCCATGCAAAATGAATTGATATCGCAATTGTTAATCCGATTAAAATAAATATAATCCTATTTTTTAGAGGATTAAATTTAGAATATCCTATAAAAGCGCCTAATGTACCTGTAGAAACGCAATGCATAACGCCCGAAAATAAAGATCGGATTACTACGATTGAAAACCATTGTGAAAAACTATGACCATAAGTAATAAAATATAAGAAATTCTCTGTCATGCCGAATCCTAATCCAATAGCGCTTCCGTATAGTAATCCGTCCGTTATAAAGTCAACTTTCTTATCTGAAAATGTAATAAATAAGAAAATCCCTTTTGTAATTTCTTCAATGTAAGGAGCTATTACAATTGTACTTATGTGATTTAATTCCGTCGGTTTTTTAATTAGTAAGGAGAGTGATTCGGAAACTATTCCGCTTCCGATAATTGCAAAAAATATTGCTCCTATTGCTCCCCACATAAAAATTTTAAAGATAAATTTAAATGGTTTAATGTTGTAAAAGTCAAATTGCCAAATGATTATTAAGTATAAAATCATTGGAACCGCAGCTGCTATCAGGGAAATAAGATATAACATTATTATTTCTCTTTTAACCAATTCATAAGTTCCTCTAATGATGGTCTTATACCATAAGACAATATTCCGATTTTAAAAATCTTAGCTGAAATTTTTATGACCATCATAATTGACATTAACATTATGATGCTTGTAATTAGGATATCAGAGAATGAAACACTCTCTACATTAAATTTTAATATCATTATAGAAGGAATTGTAAATGGAATATAAGAAAGAATTTTTACAAACATAGAGTCCGGATTTTCAATTGCCGGCACTGAAATAGATATCGGAAGTATAAGGGCTAAACTTAGATAGCTTGTTATCTGTTGGGCTTCATGCTCAGTATTAATAATAGAACCGATACCTACAAAAATTGCTGTGTAAAAAATAAATCCAAGAACAAAATAATAAAACATTGGCAGTAAATTATGAAAAATTTCAGCCGGAAGTCTTAAAATAGTAGTTAATACAATTCCGACAAAGCTCCAAGTAATTACCTGCGCTAAGCCGAGCGCTGTAAATCCGAAGACTTTTCCCGCAAGTAATTGACTTGACGTGCAGCTCGATACTAAAATTTCCATTATCCGGTTTGACTTTTCTTCAACTAAACTTCGGATTAACATTCCACCCGATGATAATATCATGGTAACAAAAAGAATTATAAATATAAAAGAGCGGTAAAATATACTT
>JAJXTM010000016.1 GCA_021783875.1 Bacteroidota bacterium | reverse complement strand
CTGTTACAATAACTTTAGCTCCACTCTCTACCTTTTCTTTTGCAGCTTGTGGATTACGGATGCCGCCTCCTACAATTACTGGTATTGAGCAGATTTCAGAAACGGCTTTAATCATTTCATTAGGGACTGATTGTTCTGCTCCGGAACCTGCTTCGAGATAAACTAGCTTCATTCCAAGGTATTCCGCAGCTAATGCAGTTGCAGCAGCAATTCCGGGTTTATTTCTGGGCAACGGTAGGCTTCCGCTCATATATTCAGCAGTTGTCATAGCACCGGATTCAATTATTATATATCCAGTAGAAATTGGCTCAAGGTCGAAATTTTTAAGCATAGGTGCAGCAATAACATGTTTCCCGATAAGATGTTCTGCATTTCTACCGCTAACAACCGATATAAAGAGAATTGCATCTGCTTTAGGTGAAATTTGATTTACACTTCCGGGGAAAATTATAACCGGTAAATTTGTAGCAAGTTTAATTTGCTCAATGAAGTTGTTAAAATTCCCGTCTAATAATAAACTTCCGCCGACAAGGAATCCGTCAACACCTGAAATTTCACAATGGCGGATAAATTTATCTAGTTTATCACCAAATTCTTTGTCCGGATCCAACAAAACAAGATAGGCAGCGCCCTTATTTTGTATGGTATTTTGTAAATAATTATATATTTTCATAAAAAATTGAGATATTCAGAGTGAATATAAAAATTTTAGGTTTTATAAAAAAGAATTTTTCAAACAATATTTTTATTTTCGAATAAGATGCTTTTGAAAATAAAAAGCGAAATAACAAAAAATTCGTCTTTATTAGACTTAAATTAACCATTTTTCATGTTTTTCCATAATAATTGATATAATTATATTGTCAAAATCTAATATAATTACGTTTTTATTTTTCAAAGAAGATTTATTTTAATATGCAATTAGAATAAATTGATTAATAGATTTTTTGATTAATCATATTAAAAAGATTTTAATTGAGAATGAATTAATTAAAGGGAAAATGTAAAATGGATTCTAAAATTAAAAATTTCTTTTATCCATCTAAAATTGCTTTAGTAGGAGTTTCTTCAAAAGAAAAAAGTATCGGTTATGAGCTATTAAAATCAATAAATAGTTTTGGATTTATGGGAAAAGTCTTTCCTGTTAATCCAAATGTTGAATCAATACTTGGATATAAGTGTTTAAATTCAATATCGCATTTACCTGAAGATATTAATCTTGCAATAGTTGCTGTACCTAAACAATTTGTTGAGGAATCAATTATTCAGCTAACTAAGAAGAATATTCAATCTATTATTCTTGTAACGGCTGGTTTTAAAGAAATAGGTGAAGAAGGAGCAATTCTTGAAAAGAAAATTATTGAAATTATAAAAGCATCTGGTTCTAGATTAGTTGGACCAAATTGTATGGGTGTAATTAATACATTGGATGAGGTCAAGTTAAATGCAACTTTTGTTGCTGAACAACCCGAAAAAGGCGGTACTGCATTTTTATCACAAAGCGGAGCAATAGGCGCAGCAGTATTAAATTCATTAAGGAATACTGATATAAAATTTTGTCATTTCATAAGTGTCGGAAATAAAGGAGACTTAAATGAAAATGATCTTTTAAATTTTTGGCAGTCCGATGAAAATATAAAAACCCTTACATTATATCTGGAGAGTTTTGTTGACGGTGAAAATCTTATTAAAATGGTCATTGAAAATAATTTTGCAAAACCAATTATTATTCTTAAATCTGGCAGGACTACTGATGGTATAAATGCTGCATCTTCACATACCGGATCTATCGGCAGTAGCGATCGTGTTGTTGAATCCGTCCTTCATCAATTTGGAATTATTAGGGCTAATGATCTAAATGAACTATTTAATACGTCAAAAGGATTTGAAAATTTCACATTACCTTCCGGAAATAAAATTGGGATTGTTTCTAATGCTGGTGGTCCATCTATCTTAGCGGTTGATTCATTAGCACATGAAAATCTAATTCTAGCTAAATTATCCGACGAAACAAAATTAAAGCTTAAAAACATTGTCCATCCGAATGGGAGTATAAACAATCCTGTCGATTTACTTCCGCTTGGGACAGCTGAGCAATTTAAAGAAGTAAATAAAATTCTTCTGGAAGATATAAATGTTGATGCGATAATATCAATTTTTGTAGAGCCTGTAATGGTTTCAGCGCTTGGTGTTATAGAAGCAGTCAATAGTATTATATCTCCGAAACCTATTTATCAGGTGGTAATGCCTTTACCTGAATTTTGGGAAGATTACCGAAATAGTTCTCAAAACGAAAAGCCATTATTCAAATATCCGGAAGAACCTGCTGAAGTTATTTCCAATATTTTATTCCATCAAAGAAGCAGGAAGAAATTTATAAGACTTTCTTCAAACCCAAAAGATCTATTTAAGTTTGAAAGTAAAAACGTATTTGCTTCGATTGAAGATATTGATAAATTATTAAAGCATTACAAAATTCCAGTTATCAAAACTGAAGTTATTATGCCCGAAATTATAAATAAAATTATCGAAAAGTTTTCCTTCCCGATTGTCTTAAAAGGAATCTCTAAAAATGTAATTCACAAATCAGAATTTAACGCAGTCAAAGTTAATATTAAAAACATAAATGAATTACTTGAGGCTGAGATGGAGATACTTGAAAGCTTTAAAGAGAAAAGAATACATCTTGATGAATTCGTTGTTCAGCCCTATATTAAGCCAAGGTTTGAACTTCTAATCGGAGGTTTTAGGGATCCCAGCTTTGGACCAATGATTATGTTCGGAAGCGGGGGAAAGTATGTGGAAATATTTAATGATACATCTTTGAGATCTGCATATTTAACCGAATGTGATATTGAAGAAATGATTTCCGAAACAAAAATAGGTATGTTACTCAAAGGAGTGCGGGGTGAAAAACCTGTTGAAATGGACAAAATAGTTGAAATAATAAAATCATCTGCGCAATTATTGCTAGACAATATTTCAATTTCAGAGTTTGATATAAATCCAGTTATTATTTCAAATAATGACTCTATTTATTCAGTTGATACAAGAATCAAGTTGAATCTATAAATAATAATAAAATTTAAAAGTATATTAAAAATTGTAACTAAAACTTAGCCATGGAAAAAATGGGAATGTATCCGAAGATAACAAATCGGGTGAAGTGACTAATGCGAAATCACCTGCAACATTCCTGCTGAAAAATCTTAATCCAAACGAATACAATGGTCTATTATTCACTGGGGAGTAATAATCTTCTGAAATTAATTTTACACTGTTTGATATTCTTATTTCTCCTCCAAATATCAGAATAGAATTGCTTGAATTTTGGAAATTTAAGTACCCATTACCCAATCCTAAATTTAAGTCAGCATTTTTATATTCAAAAGTTGCCATACAATAAATTACCGATGCTGGGCTTCCCGATCCAGATAGGATATTAGTAATCATCCCACCTGAGGCAAAATATAATTGATATTTATTCAGGGCTAATTGAAAGATAGATTTCCTGAGAAGTGATTGCTGAATCTTTTTGAACAGCATTTAGGATACTTTGGAAAAGAAAAATTGATATAAACAAGGTGCATATCAGAATAGTAATTATTTTCATGTCATCCCTCTTTGAAATTTATTTACTAAAAGATAAATAACACTTTAACAGATATATCGATTATTAGTTCAATTTATGTTATATTTTTTCTTTAATATATTCATAAATAGCTGAAAAATCATCTTCTTTGTATCGTGATTTTGAAGCTCCTTCGTAAATATTTGCAGCTGTCTCAGTTAAAGGTAATTGTACGTTTTTTTCAGTTGCGGATATTAATGCAAGATGTAAATCTTTAAACATCCATTGCAGAGGAAATTCAGTTTCAAAATTTGCATATAATAATTTTTCTTTTTTGCCGGCAAGAAAAGGTGCAATAACGGGTCCTCCATACAGAATTTCAAATAGTTTTTCCTTTGAAATTTCCAAAGATTCACCTAAAAGAATTCCTTCAGAAAATGCAAGCATTGAGTGAGCAAGCAAAAGATTTATAACCATTTTTATTGAAGTTCCCATACCATTTTTGCCGATATGGATAATTTTTTTGCCCATTGCTTCAAAAAGAGGTCTGCAATATTCTATATCGATATTTTCCCCGCCGATAAGAAATGTTAATTCTCCTTTCTCAGCTGGTTTTGTGGTTCCCGAAACAGGTGCATCAATGAAACGAACGCCCTTTTTTCTAGCTTCTTTAGCCATTTCCTTAGAGAATGTGGGATTTACAGTTGAACAATCGATCCAGATAGAATTTTTATTAAGATGATTTAAGAACCCCTCATCCCCAAGTGCAAAATCCTTTACGACTTTTGGTTCTGAAAGCATTGTTATTATTACCTCCGATTCAGATGCTAACTCTGCCACAGAACTTGTAAATTTCGCGCCATTATTGATTAAATCATCTGCTTTTTCCTTTGTTCTATTATAAATAAAAAGTTGATTTCCATTACGAATAAGATTATTTGCCATGCGGCTTCCCATCAACCCTAATCCAATAAATCCAACATTCATACTGTTTTCCTTTATTTTAAAGAGTACAAAAATTTTGAAAAATTAAATCTAAAAAATTTTAATAATTTCTAAGATGAGGTTCAAATCTTAGAATGTGACGATAAGAATTTCTTAATATTTAATGAGCATTTATATCGTTGCTAGGAAAATAAAAATGTTTTCGAAAATAACTTAAGATTGATTTTTTTCTAATGTCAGTAATTTATCTAATCGCCTTTTAAATCTACCTTCGTTATAAAATTTGGCATTTAAAAATGCAAATACTAATTCTTTTGCCAAGTCTGTTCCGATAACTCTTGCACCAAAACAAATTACATTCATGTTATCATGTTCAACGCCTTGATGAGCAGAGTAAGTATCATGACATATACTAGCCCGAATACCTTTGGTTTTATTTGCAGAAATGCATGCTCCGACACCGCTGCCACATATTAAAATCCCTCTTTCAGCATATCCGTTTGAAATATGTTTTGCAAGTTTATCAGCAAAGTCAGGATAATCATCTTCTTTATCATAAACAAGGTTTCCCAAGTCTATCACATCAAAATTATTTTCTTTTAACCACATAAGAAGATAAGTTTTTAATTCAAATCCTCCATGATCCGATGCGATTGCAATTTTCAACTTCTTTCCTTACAAATAAATTTATATTGATCAAATTTAACTAAAATGTTGTTAACCATAAAACATTTTTCAATGTTGATTCTTAAAGATTCGGTATATAGTTTTATAGTCAAATAAATTTTTAAATTAATATGTTCAAACTTAAAATTGAGAAATAAGCAATAGAATTATGGCAACTAATTATAAAGGAACAAAACAGGAGATTAATTCTCTTAATAATTATATTAAATTAATTAGAGCTTCTGAATCTTTAAGCAGTAGAGTTAATTTAATGCTCAGTAAAAAGGGATTGACAATAAGTCAGTTTTCAGTAATGGACGTTCTTTATAACTTAGGTGCTCTTTCGCAGAAAGATTTGGGAAAGAAAATTCTGCGAAGCGGGGGAAATATTACTATGGTTATTGATAATCTTGAAAAGCTTGGGTATGTTGAGCGTAAAAGAAGTAAGGACGATCGAAGATTTTTTATTATATATATAACAAAAAAAGGGAAAAGATTTTTTTCAAATATTTTCCCAATTTTTTTAGAAGCCGTGGTGGAAGAGTTTAAAGTACTTACTGATATAGAGCAGATAGAATTCCAACGTATGTGTAAACTTATAGGTTTAAAATAATTTTTTCTGACATTTTCAAGAAAATTATTAAATATATTTTATTCCAATTCGCTAATTCATATGCTGGAGAAGCGTTTTTGCTTCAGTTAATAAGTCATCATCATTTTCATCTTGCTTTGGAGAAGCTACCACCTTATTTAGCATTTCTTTAGCTAAAGCGTTTTCATCTTCTCGCATATATGCTCTTGCCAAATCCATATAAAACATTCTAAAGTTAGGATAAAGAGCGATTGCCTTTTTATAGTCAGTAATAGCAACATCAATATCAGCCCAGCCTAAACCTAACAATGCTCTTGCAGGTTTCCATTTTTCGCTGACTTTTGCATTTGTAAGTGCAAGTACATAATTAGCAATAGCTTGTACATAATTACCGCCATTGCCGATTGAAATAGCTTTATCACAATCAGCTTTAACTGAGTTAACGATACTGCCTACGGAAAAAATTCCCTTAAACAAAGCTATTCTTCCATTAGCTATGGCTCTTCGGACATAAGTTATTGATTGATTAGGAGCAAGTTTTACTGCTTCATCTGCATAATTATAAGCTTTTTGATATACAGCAAGCTGCGCATCTTTTTCAGTTGAGTTATATGCCTGCATATGTTCAGCTATATAGACATAAACACGGCTTAAACGCCAATAAACTTCCCAGTTATTCGGAGAAATTTTATCAGCTTCATTGTATGCTTCTAATGCTTTTTGATTATCATATTTTATGTTTAGATATTCATCCCCCTTTTTAATGAAATCCTGGACATTTTGAGCATTACAAAGATTTGTAAAGAAAATAATAACCAAAAGGAAAGCGAAAATTGGTATTGAAAGCATTTTTGATTTCATAATTCTTCCTATTTATAATTAGTCGAAAAGTGAGTTATTCATTCCTTCATTATCTGCAGACAAATTAGGTCTATATAATTCAGTTGAAGCTAAAGGTATAAATTTAGTCCAACCACTTTCAGAATTTAAATTTTTAGATATCGCATTTTTGTAAGCGTTAACTTTTGCACTTAATTCATCAGCCTGATATAATACAATAGCTTCTAATGTTTTAGGAACTACAGGAGTTGCGAATTCTAATTTGCCTTGATGACTAAGAACTAGATGAATAAGACAATTTCTCAAATCTTCCGGGAAATGCGGAATTTTATTTATTTCTTCATTTAGACGCATTGCCGAAATTACAATATGCCCAAGTAATTTACCTTTATCAGTATATTCAAAAGAATTATCGTAATTTAGCTCTATTGTTTTTCCGAAATCGTGCATCATAGCTCCGGTGATCAGCAAATCGCGATTGATTTCCGGATGAATATCGCAAATTAATTCACAAATTTTTATAATCTCTAAAGTATGTTCAATTAAACCATATAGATATGCGTGATGCCAGGTCTTTCCGGCAGGCGCTAAAGAAAAATTTTCAAGCCCTTTTTCATCAAATATATTTTCTAATAATTTCTTTAAGTATAAATTCTGAATTTCTTTAATCCGGTGTATAAATTCAGAAACCATTTGATCCTTATCTTTTTTAGATTTAGGTAAAAAATCTATAGGTGATATGTTATCCGAAGTATCTGTTTTTGTTAAAGAGGTAATTTTGATTTGAAGATTACCTTGGTAATCTTCTATATTGCCAACTACTTTTACAATTTCGCCAACTTTGAGAGAAGTAAGATAATTTTCAAATCTATCCCAAATATTAGCATTTAATGTTGCAGAACTATCGCCTAGTTCCAGAAATAAATAAGGTTTATTCTGTTTAGTATTTTTGGTTTCAATTTTTCTTAATAAAAGGAACTGATCAATATGATCATTTTTTGAAAGGTTTGATAGATCAGGCTGTTTTAGCATTAAATTTCCCAGATATATTTCCGGAATTAAATTATAAAATTTTTTACTAAATATCACCCATTAAAAAAATATTTATTCAATTTTTAGAAGCTCAAAAGAACTTTCTTTTGGAAGAAGGGCTACAACTGTTCTATTTAGTAAATCGATTGAGACAGCAATGGATTTTTCATTTTTTACTTCTATAATAGTACCGATAACACCTTCAAAAGAACCATCTTTAATAATGATTTTTTTCCCGGTAAGTATGCCTTCAGTTACTTCAACATCGGAATTACCTGTTAGAAATAATTTTAAATTATTGATTTGCCAATCCGGAATTTTTGCAGGTCTTCCATGATCAAATATGCAACGGACAATAGATTCGCATTCTAATGAGAACATTCTTTCTTTTTCGTCAGCAAAAATAAATATATAACCTCTAAGAAGCGGCTCAGTTACTTTTTTCTTTCTATCGCTCCATTGTTTCAATTTTGTAATAGAAGGTAAATAAAATTCTATATTTAACTCTTCTAATTCGCCGGCAGCTTTAAATTCGCATCTTGGTTTGGTATAAAGAGCAAACCATGATCTATTAGAATTTGTAATTTCCAACTATTGATTCCTTAGAAAATTAAAAATCACCATAATTAACATTTAACTACAGGTCTGCCGACTGAATAATAAACAAACTCATTTGCTTTCATTTTTTCGACGTCATAAAGATTTCTGCCGTCAAAAATTACCGGCTCTTTTAAAAGAGATTTAATTTTGGCAAAATCTGGATTCCTGAATTCATTCCATTCAGTAACTATAATTAGAGCATCTGAGTTATTCAATGCATCATAAGAATTTTCAGCATAGGAAATTTTATCACCGAATTTCTTTTTTGTTGTTTCCATTGCTTCAGGATCGAATGTCGAGACAATAGCTCCATTTTTTAATAAATTATTTATTAAATCAAATGACGGAGCATCACGTACATCGTCGGTGTTAGGTTTAAATGCAAGACCCCAAAGAGCAAATTTTCTGCCGCTAATATTGCCGTTGTAATATGATAAAATCTTTTGAAAGAACAATAAGATCTGATTTTTATTAACAGCAACAACAGACTTTAAAATTTTGAAATCATAATTCTTTTCATTTGCTGTATTTACCAGAGCCATTACATCTTTTGGAAAACAAGATCCGCCATAACCGACACCAGGAAATAGAAATCTTTTCCCTATTCGCGAGTCAGACCCAATTCCGATTCTCACATTATCTACTTGAGCTCCGGTAAGTTCGCAGAGATTGGCTATTTCGTTCATAAAGGAAATCTTTGTAGCGAGAAAGGAATTTGCGGCATACTTTGTCATTTCTGCTGAGCGTTCATCCATAAAATAAATAGGATTGCCGCTCCTAACGAAAGGTTCGTATAGCTGCGATAAAATCTCCTTTGTTTTTAAGTTACTTGTTCCGATTACAACGCGTTCGGGTTTCATAAAATCTTCTACCGCCATTCCCTCACGTAAAAATTCTGGATTAGATGCAATATCAAAATTAAAATTTGGCGCTAAGGTTTTTATAGTATTTCTGATTTTATCGGCAGTGCCGACCGGAACTGTACTCTTATCAATAATTATTTTAAATCCAATATTCGGATTGTTTTTAAATAACTTCCCCATATCGTCCGCAACCCCTAAAACATATTTTAAATCAGCACTTCCATCTTCGTCTTGGGGTGTAGGCAGGCTTAGGAAAATTATATCTGATGTAAAGATTGCATCAGCCAGAATAGTTGTAAAAGATAATCTGCCGTCTTTAATATTTCTTTCGAATAGTATTTCAAGTCCCGGTTCGTATATAGGGACAATACCATTTTTCATTTTTGCAACTTTAGATGCGTCAATATCTACGCAAATTACATTATTGCCGGTTTCAGCAAAGCAAGTTCCAGTAACCAAACCAACATAACCGGTTCCTATAACTGCAATATTCAAAATTCCTCCTAATTTTATTTACAAATATAAAGATAGACCTTTTAATTAAGAAAAGATGGGATAAATTAAAATTTTAGTTTAATTTTTTTTGAATAACATCACTAAAATATAGTAAATCAACCGGTTTCTGAAATAATTCATCTACACCTAAACTTTGGTAAACGCTTATGACTTCTTCAGAGATTTTTTGCACAATCGCAAAAATTGGGATTCTGAAATTCCGATCTTCTTTACGGATTGTTTCAATAAGATGAAGACCGCTCATTAAAGGTAAATTTTGATCAACTATAATAAGAGAAGGGGGACTTTCCATAATAAATTCAAGCGCTTCGTAACCATTTTCAGTAATTAATAATTTATATGAAGAACATCCTTCTTTGATAATTTTCTCAATATTTTTTCTTTCGATAGGATTATCGGCGACTATCAATATTATCTTTTGAGTACAAGGAATTGTAAAATGAAATTCACTGCCTTTCCCAAGTTCAGAATAAAACCAAATAGACCCGCCATGTTTTTCCACAATCTCTTTAACGAGTGATAATCCAAGACCTGTCCCTTTTTCTCCATTTGTTCCTTCAGTAGAAAAAGATTTTTCAACCTTAAAAATTTTATTTTTATTTTCTTCTGAAATTCCCATTCCATTATCTTTGATAATAAATTCAGCTAAACCGTTACTAAAAATATCGGCAGAAATTTCTACAGTTTCATCTTGGTTCGAAAACTTTATGGCATTACTCAATAAATTATTTATTACTTGCATCAAAAGCCTTTCATCGGCAAGGACGAAAAGTGAATTTTTTACATTAACCTGAATATCAATATTTTTCCTTATAGAATTACCTGTTAAAGAAGAAATGCAATTGTATACCGTGGTTTGTGCATTTAATTTGACCGGTTCCAACTTTAGCCTTCCGGTTTGAAGTCTTGACCAGTCAAGCAAATAATTTATTAATTGGAGTTGGTTTTGAGAAGAATCACTTATATAGTTAAGAAATTCAGTTTGCTCTGATTTTGAAAGATTGGGTTCATTAAGAAGTATTTCAGCAAATCCTAAAATACTAGTAAAAGGAGCCCTTAAGTCGTGTGAAAGAATGGAAATAAATTTGTCTTTTGAATCATTTAGATCTTTGAAAGTGTTAACCAATTTTTTTTGCGAATAAATTTCCTCCTGAAACTCGGAAATATTTACTAGCACCCCCTTAATTGAATATTTTTTCTTAAATATGTCGCTTTCTTTTGTTATGTTTTCCTTAATCCAATATACGATATTGTCTTTTCTATTAATTCTATATATTAATTTAAGAACAGTGCATGATTTATCTGCCAAGAAATCCGCTAAGGATTTTTTAATATTAGCGACATCGTCCTCAAAAATAATACTGTATATTTTGTCCGGTAATCGATTAAGCTCTTTAGAAGTGTAGCCCGTAATTTTAAGAATACCGTCTGAATAGGTAATTAAGCCTTTATCATTTGAAGTCCAAAAAGCAAAGTCATCCATACCATTTGCAAAAAGAATAGAACTTTCAATATTAAAAAGAATATTTTTATCCTGTGATTTTTTGGGCATAAAAAAGTAATTACCTAAATATCTAATAGATGTCTTAAATTATAAATACTTTAGCAATATCAACAAGAAGAGATGGCTGATTCAATAATGCAGTAGTAAATAACCTCCCTAAAGTTCTTTTATCTTTAGGAATGCTATTAAAGGATTGTGCAATTTTATTAAATTTATCATCACTAAAGTTATAGATACCGTTTTTAATCCTTTCAAATACTTCATGTCTTTTACCAAGCCGGCTATGCCATTCCTTATCATAAGATAAAATATGGTTTAAATTATTTCTAAGAATTGCTTCGCCTGCAATTCTACCGGCGATGCTTCCGCCAATCATTCCGCTAGCAATACCACCCCCGCTTAAAGGATTGACTTGTCTAGCAGCATCCCCTACGAGCATAATTCCGGGGCCTGAAATTTTATCTAAAGTAATTGAACTGGGAACCCCGCCGGCAATAGAAGTAAGAATCGGTGAGTCAGGAAAATTATTTGACATAAATTCATTTAAGAATGATAAGGCAGATTTTTTCTTCCCAACCATTCCGCTTACCCCCAAACCGATATTTGCAGCATTATTTGATTTCGGAAAAATCCAAAAGTATCCCCCGGGTGCGACATTTTGACCAAAATAAAAATATAAGGTATTCTTTCCAACATTTATATTCGATGCGGTAATTTGAACACAACATTCCATTTCTCGAAAATCTGTAAATGTTTTTAACCCAGCCCATCTTCCGACGCGTGATTCCACTCCGTCAGCCGCAATTACAATTTTAGCGGATAATTGCTTCTGTTCGCCTCGATATTCATATTTAACTCCGGATACTATTCCATTCTCAAATAAAAGTCCATTAACATAAGCTCTAGTTAATATCTCAGCTCCGGCTTTAGCTGCAGTTTTTGCTAACTCATAATCAAAAATTCTTCTTTCAAGAACATATCCGGCATCGCCAAATTCTATTGTTGCTTCAGTTCCGTCGGGCGATATTAAAGCAAAATTATTTATATGAGAAGAAATCCACTTTTCATCTGGCTCAATAAATTCAGATACACCAGCTTTACTGACAGCTTCGCCGCAGCGGACCGGATATCCAACGTCTCTATCTTTTTCGAGCATTAAAACGGATACTCCTTTTTCGGCTGCAAAACGTGCAGCCATAGAGCCAGAAGGCCCCGCACCAACAACAATTATATCATAATCAGATTTCATTAATAATCTTAAAAATTGCAGCTTAATTTTAATAATTTATATTTAAGCTAAACTTTTAGACAGTACTCCTTCTTTGTTAAACTTTATTACTTCAATTGGACAACTCCAAATACATTTCGAGCAATTTGTGCATCGCTCATCAATAATATATATTTCGGCTTCTTTTAATTCAATAGCATCCTCAGGGCAAATTCCGACACAACATCCGCAGAAATCACATTTATTAGGCAATATCTCAATTAATAATTTACCTGTCTTAGCTTGTCTGTACATAAAATATTTACTTTTAATTTTATTTAAAATAAAAAAAATTATAGAATAAAGTTAATTATATTAAAATTAAACTCAATTTAAATCATTAATAATTAAAGATTTTTCTTTCTCAAGATCTCTGTTTACTTTCATTAGGTCAAATCTTTCGTCTTCATCAGAAGTTTGTTCAATATTTTTTCGGTTGTTTGAAATTTTATACTCGATCTGACTGACTTTAAATTTCCTAATTATATCCTTGGCATATCTTTCAAGGATTATTTCTTGCGAAGCGCCCGGATGTATTTCATCCCATTTTTTACTGGTCCGATATTTGTCAAAAGTTAATTCGATAATGTAAGATTGTACTTTATCATCATCAAATTTTTCTAATAGAGCAGCGATAATTATTTCATCATTAGCTAAACACGCTTCATATACTATTTCTGCAATTTTTGAATGGATTTCTATAGAAAATTCATGAGACGGGATATGAGCTGCAACAAATTCAATTATCTCTTTATTTCCTTCAAACAATAATCTAATAATTTCTCGCTCAAGATTGTAAATAACAGGTGATGCTTTTTTAATTTGGTTGTCTTCCGGAATAATTTCACTTCTTATATTCTGCCTCAGTTTAGCCCTATCCTCACCGGTTAGCTGTTTATTTGTTCGAGTAATAACGTTGTCTAATTCTGTCTCAATAAGTTTTTCACGCAAGTTAAATTTTCTTGCAATATTTTTAATAAGCAGATTTCTTTTTAATTCATCTTTTATTAGCGCAATAGGTTTTACCAATTCTCTTATAGCATCTGCAGTCTTGGAAGGGTCTTCAAACATTCCTTGAGATTCAAAAGTTGCAGATTGGAATTCAACAAAATTAATTGCTTTTTTTATAATTTCTTCAAACTTCTCTTTTCCGAATTTTTGGATATAAGAATCAGGATCTTCACCTTTCGGTAAGGAGGCAATTTTAATTTCCAAATCTCTTTTTAACAATATTTCAATGCTTCTCATGGAAGCTTTTATTCCAGCAGTATCAGCATCAAATAATAATATAATATTTTTTGTATAATGCGAAAGTAGAATAGTTTGTTCTTCCGTAAGTGCTGTGCCGGATACAGCAACGATATTCTTAATTCCGGCTTGGTATAAAGATATCAAGTCCATATAACCTTCAACTAATATGGCTTTATCTAATTTCCTTATTTCATCTTTAGCATGAGAAAGTCCATAAAGTATTCTCCCTTTTGTGTAAATAGATGATTCAGGAGAATTTAAGTATTTAGCAGTGCCTTCTTTTTCATTAAAAACTCTTCCGGCAAAAGCCACAATTCTTCCATTAGGCGAAAATATCGGAAAAATTATTCTACCTGAAAATTTATCATATAACCTTCCGTCGTTACTACTGCCAATTAATCCTAAGGATAAGGCTTTTTCAATATCTATATTGTGTTCTTTTAGAAAATTTACGAGAGCATCACGTGCAGGGAAACTATATCCAAGCTCAAAACCCCTCATGGTCTGAAGTTTAATTTTTCGGTTTTTAAAATAATTTATAGCAACCTCTCCTTCTTTTTTGATAATCAAATTATCAGAAAAATATTTTGCTACTTTATTATTTATTTCATAAAGGATTTCTTGTTGACTTTGTTTTCCGCCAGAAGAGTTATCATCTAGCTCAATATCTATTCCTACACGATGGGCAACATCCTGAACTGCTTCAACAAACGATACTTTTTCATATTCCATAAGGAATTTGAAAACATTTCCACCGACATGACATCCAAAGCAATGAAAAATTTGCTTTTCCTCATTCACTGTAAAGGAAGAAGTCTTTTCATTGTGAAAAGGGCAAAGTCCAATAAAATTTTTCCCGCGCTTTTTTATTTGAATAAACTCAGAAATAATTTCTACTATATTGGCTGCTGATCTTATTTCTTCTATTTTATTTTCGGATATTCTCATTTAAATGATTTTGGAATGACTTTTAGTTATAAAATTTATCTAAACAATTTATATAATTGTCTCCAATTATAAAAACTATGATTTAAGGTATTCACCAAAATTAATCAATCTTATTAAATGATTTTTATTTTGAAAATTATCTTGGCATATTTGTTATGCGGATCTTCTGCAGATTATTCTTCAAATCAACATTCTTTATAGGAAATATTGTAAATTTCTTTTAAATTAAATATAAATGTTTTATAAGATGCTATGATAAATAATGACAAAATAATTAAGAATTATTGTAATAGTTTAACTGAATATTCAAGAAATCGGACAAGAGAAGTTTTCATTGGCAATATTCCACTTGGCGGGAATAATCCAATTAGAATTCAATCGATGACTACAACTGATACAATGAATACAAAAGCAACAGTTGAACAAACCATTAGAATGGTTGATGCCGGTTGTGAATATGTTAGAATAACTGCACCAAGTAAATCGGAAGCCCAGAATCTTGAGCTTATAAAAAAGGAATTAAGAAAATGCGGATATAATGTTCCTCTTATTGCAGATATTCATTTTACTCCTAACGCAGCTGAAATTGCTGCAAGAATCGTTGAAAAAGTTAGAATTAATCCAGGCAATTATGCCGATAGGAAAAAATTTGAGAATTTAGAATTTAACAATAACGAATATGAAATTGAGCTGGAAAGGATAAGAGAAAAATTTACTCCTCTTGTAAAAATTTGTAAAGAGTATGGTACGGCAATGAGAATCGGTACAAATCACGGGTCTTTATCGGATCGCATTATGAGCCGTTACGGAGATACTCCTTTGGGAATGGTTGAATCAGCTTTAGAATTTGTTCGTATTTGTGAAGAATTAAGTTATTATAACATTGTCCTTTCGATGAAATCAAGTAACCCGCAGGTTATGGTCCAAGCCTATCGGCTTCTAATAATTAAAATGAAAGAAGAAAAAATGAATTACCCGCTTCATCTTGGAGTTACAGAAGCTGGAGGTGGAGAAGATGGCAGGATAAAATCAGCCTTGGGAATAGGCGCACTTCTTGAAGACGGTATTGGGGATACAATTAGAGTCTCACTTACTGAAGACCCTGAGTTTGAATCTCCTATAGCAATACTTCTTGCTAATAGGTATAAAAATAGACAAAATCATCTACCAATTAAGCCTATAGAAAATATTCCAATTGACCCTTTCTTTTTTGTTAAAAGAGATACTACTGAAGTTGAAGGTATTGGCGGACACAATGTCATTCGGGTTATATCAGATTTCGGATTCCGAAGTTTAAAAACGTTCAGTGACCTTGCTGATATAGGATATTTTTATGATGAATTAACTGATAAATGGAACATGAATGAAATGGCCTCTGATTATATTTATCTTGGTCAAAATTCTTCCCCTTTTGACTTGCCAAATGGTCTAAAAATTATTCAGGATTTCGAAATCTGGAAAAAATTCAAAGAAAATATTAAATCTTACCCTTTATTAAATATCAATGAGTTTTCAGATTTTAACGGAAATTGCGAACAAACAATTTTTATAAATCTTAATTACAACGAATTTGATGAAAAAGTTATAGAAAAATTAAAACTATATCCTTCATCTATTCTAGTAATTGGAACGCAAAACCTGCATGGGCTCGCAGAAATGAGAAGGTTTTATTTTGATTTATTAATCAAAAATATTTCAAATCCAGTTATTTTAAAAAGATCATATAATAATGTAAATCTCGAAGAAATTCGTTTATTTGCTTCTACTGATCTGGGGGGTTTGATAATTGAAGGATTTGGTGACGGTGTATGGGTAGAGATTGAAAACTTAAATAATTCAGAAATTGATTCTTCTAATTCTAAAGTCTATGTTAAAAAATATATTAAAATTAATGAGTCTAAAGAAAAAATTATAAATAGAATGTTATTCGGAATTCTTCAAGCAGCTAGAGCAAGAATTTCTAAGACAGAATATATAGCCTGTCCTTCTTGCGGGAGGACATTGTTTGATTTGCAGGAGACAACTGAAAAGATTCGCAAAAGAACCGAGCACTTAAAAGGAGTTAAAATCGCTATAATGGGCTGTATTGTCAATGGTCCGGGGGAAATGGCGGATGCTGATTATGGTTATGTCGGTTCTGGAATAGATAAAATTACACTTTATAAAGGTAAAGAAATCATTAAAAGAAACATTTCAGCTTCTGGAGCGGTGGACTCACTAATCGAAATAATAAAAGAAGACAATAATTGGATTGAACCAAGCTAATTTTATTTAAAGAAGTCATTTTTTCCATTTTATAGCTAAAAATGCAAGGTTGATAGATTTTTATATAAATAGGATCATTTTTATTATTGATAAATTGAAAGTCAAAGTTTATATTTAATATACTAAATATGAATATTAATTTAAAAACCTTAGTTTATCTCAAAATAAGTAATACTACTTCGGCAACCCCGAAAAGGAATTAAAAGAGAAAAATGCACTTCAAATTAAGAAGTGCATTTTTTTTTAATATGACCGGTAAAAATATTATAAAGTATATTGAAAACTGGGCTCCCAAAGAAATTGCCTGGGTAAAAGATAATGTCGGTCTACAGGTAGGATCACCGAATAAGAAAGTAAAAAATATATTGATAAGCCTTGATTTAACAAATAATGTGGTGGATGATGCAATTAAGAAAAATTGTAATTTTATCATTACCCACCATCCGCTATTATTCCGCCCTCTTAAGAAAATTGACCTTCAAAACGATAATAATTCTATTTTAATAGAAAGAATTATAAAAAACGATATCACTATTTATTCAGCACATACTAATCTTGATTATGTCAAAGATGGAGTTAGTTATCAGCTGGCAAAGAGACTTCAATTATCCGGATTAAACTTTTTAGTTAGACTTAAATCAAATCAGTCTAAGTTGATTGTTTATGTCCCTCACGAATTTTCCTCCAAAGTCAGCGATGCAATATTTGAAGCAGGCGGAGGTATAATCGGTGAATATTCTAATTGCAGCTATAAATCCAGCGGGGTTGGTACTTTTATTGGCTCGTCTAAAACTCATCCAAAAGTTGGGCAAAATGAAGTATTGCAAAATGTTAATGAAATGAAACTTGAAATAATAATTGACAATTGGCAGCTAAATAATGCTATATCGTCTATGATTAAAGCTCATCCCTATGAAGAACCTGCATATGATGTTATCCAGCTTGGGAATGATAATTCTCGGTTTGGTATAGGTGCTGTCGGGATTTTAGAAAAACCTCTAAATCCACAAGAATTTTTGAATTTTGTTTCGGAAAAATTAAGAATAAAGAATTTTAGATATAACGGCGGAATAAAAAAATCAATTTCAAAGGTTGCCGTGTGCGGCGGTTCTGGGGCTGAGTATATTAATGATGCAATAAAAAATAATGCTGATGCATATATAACTGCAGATATAAAATATCATACCTTTCAAGATTACAAAAATGATATTTTACTTATTGATGCAGGACATTATGAAACAGAAGTTGTTTCTCTCGATGAAATTAAAAGAAGACTTACTTTATATAAAAAAGCGAATAATTCGAGTATCAAAATATTTAAATATAAGGGCTCTACAAACCCGGTAAAATTTTTTAATAATTAAGGAGCAAATAAATTGTTAGATAGACTCAAAACTTTATACGAATTACAAAACATTGATGATCAGCTTGATGAGCTTGAAGAACTAAGAGGTGATCTACCACTTTCTGTAGAAGAACTTCAATCTAAGATCAAGAGTATTAAAGATGATATTTCTGCCAAAGAGATATTAAAGAAAGAATCTCTAAATAAAAGAGAAGAAAATGAAATGGAGTCTGAGAAGCTTAAAGAAAATCAGAAAAAATTTAAGGCTCAGCTTTATCAGGTTAGAAATAATAAAGAATATGATGCACTTACTAAAGAAATAGATCATTCAGAAGAATTATTAAAAAAAATAGATGCTGAAAATGATTTGTTAGCTGACGAAAGTAAAAAATTAAGTGAAGAAATTGAAGAAGTTGGTCCTCAGTTAGATGAGCTAAAAGATGAATTAAAATTGAAAGAAGCTGATTTAAAGGAAATAATAAAGGCTAACGAAAAAGAAGAATTAAAACTGAGGGCAAAAAGAACCGAAATTGAATCCCAAACAAAAAAACCTGATTATGATGCTTATATGAGAATAAGAAAAGCAAAAAAAGGTAAAGCTGTTGTCACAATCAGAAGAAGTGCATGCTCCGGTTGCCATAATATAGTCCCTCCACAGAGACAGCTTGAAATTAGAAGAAATGCTAAATTATTCTTTTGTGAATATTGCGGAAGGATTCTTGTATCATCTGAAGTTGCAGATATTATTGAAGTTTAGGATTTCAGTTTAATAATATCCAGTAAATTAGATATACTGAATGGCTATTTATGGATAGAAGAAGCAAAATGCTTCTGTTTTAAGGTAGAGTAATTTATTATATTTGTTATAATAAATATTTAATATAAAATACAAAATTAATTATCTGTATAGAGATACAAGTAAAACTTATCTACTTTATTTTTGGGAATAATTAAAATAATCAGACTGGGCAATTGCTGTCACTTATTGGGACAGAGGAAAGTCCGAACTTCGCAGAACAGAGTGCCGGGTAACACCCGGGGATTATTTGGGTAACCAAATAATTACGGAAAGTGCCACAGAAAATATACCGTCTTGATGCATATCAGGATAAGGGTGAAATGGCAGGGTAAGAGCCTACCGCGGAGCTGGAAACAACTTCGGCAGGGCAAACCCCACTCGAAGCAAGGGCAAATAAGAAAATCTTTTTAATACCTGCTTGCCGGGATTAAAACAAAGTTGTTCGCTTTGAATGATTTTCGGGTAGCCTGCTAGAGTTTTAGAGCAATCTAAAACCAAGATAAATAATTGCCGTTCTTTTTCTGAAATTTTTCAGATTTAGAATTACAAAATTCGGCTTATAGGTCTGATTTATTTTTTTTGTTCTTTATAAAGTTTGCAGGAAATACTTTATGCTGAATAAGCGATGGAAAATAAAAGAATCCGGTAATGATTATTTAATAAAATCATTAACTAATTCTTTATCCATTTCAGATGTTCTTGCAAACTTACTTGTGCTTAGAAATATTAATAATTTTGACCAAGCAAAAACATTTTTCCGCCCCTCACTAGAAAATCTCTATAATCCTTTTTTAATGGACGGCATGGAAGCTGCGACATATCGTGTTATCCAGGCGGTGTCCGAAAGACAACTTATTTGTATTTATGGCGACTATGATGTCGATGGTACTTGTTCTACTGCATTGTTATATCTGTTTTTAAAAGAATTAGGTGCTAACGTTGAATATTATATACCTAAAAGATTAACAGAAGGATACGGGATATCAAAATCCGCAATTGACTTTGTAAAATCGAAAGATACATCACTATTAATATCCGTAGACTGCGGAATCACAGCAATTGAAGAAGCAGAATATGTCAAAGAACTGGGAATGGATTTGATTATTTGCGATCATCATCAACCCAAAGATGAGATTCCTAATGCTCTTGCAGTTCTTGACCCTCTTAAACCTAATTGTAATTATCCATTTAAATTTCTTTCTGGTGCAGGTGTAGCCTTCAAGCTTGCCGAGGGAGTTGCCGAACGTATCGGCAAAAGAGATCTTCCCCTTGCATATTTAGATCTTGTCGCGCTTGCGGGTGCGGCTGATATAGTACCACTTGTTGATGAAAATCGTATTTTGGTAAAAGAAGGGCTGAATATTATTAATTCTAACCCCCGTCCAGGTATTGTGGCTCTTATTGAAAATAGCAA
>JAJXTM010000223.1 GCA_021783875.1 Bacteroidota bacterium | reverse complement strand
TTAATATAAATCATTTTTTTTGTTTGTAAAAAGCTGCCGGACTGCAGAGTGTAGTAATAAATCCCGCTTGAATAATTTTGAGAACCCGCAGGAAATCTGACTTTATAAGTGCCTGCCGATTTATTTTCATCAGCTAAAATAGCTACGACTTTTCCTAATGCATCATAAACGGTAAGTTTTACATGGACATATCCTTTTGCATCAATTGGTATTGAATAGGTAATCGTTGTATACGGATTAAACGGATTCGGATAATTTTGATATAATTGAAAGCTTGAGGGTTTAGTAATATCAATTGAGTCGATTATTGATATATCTTTTAGAATAATGTTATTAGGATCAAAGTTTACATACAGGGGTGTACCTCTTACAATTATATTAAACTGCTGCGATTGTGCATTATTAAAAACCGTAATTATGGTATCGCCGTCAGAGGTTGATACTTCAATTTGGACAGGCATTGTAAAAAATGCCGGATTCGTATTCAGTGTCTGAGAAATATTCAAGTTAACAGAATATAAATTATTTCCAAGTGAGCTACTATTCCAGCTAACCGAATAATGCGGATAATTCTCTCCATAGATCCATTCATTAAAGAAATAACTTAAATCTTTTCCCAAAATTTTTTCAGCATCGGTTTGAAAATTTAATGTAGTTGCAGCTCCGTATGCAATACCGGAATCAGCGGAATAAAATTTCATAAGTTTAAAAAAAAGGGAATCGCCCATAATTCCCCGCAACATATACAAAACCGAAGCGCCTTTAGCATAGCTTCGATTATAATCAAAAATTGAATCGATATTTGATATATCCCGGACGTAAATAGGGCCGTAGGCATATTTAGCATCCTTTATAAAATTAGACATTATAGAGTTATAGCCGGATTTCCCCGACACAGCTTCAAAATAAACCGCTTCAGAAAAGGAAGCAAACCCTTCATTAAGCCAAATATCCTGCCAGTCAGCGCAGGTAATCTTATCTCCATACCATTGATGGGAAAGCTCATGAGCTTCAAGGTCTTCATCAAAGCCGCCGAGAGAAGTAATTGTCTGATGTTCCATTCCCCCGCCCCAGCCGAACTCTGCCTGTCCATATTTCTCTTTCAGAAAAGGATAAGGACCGTACCGGGCGGAAAAAATAGAGATCATATTAGCAACTTTATCAAGGTATGGTTTGGCATTAGTAAAATCTTCAGGATAAATGTAATTCTCAATAGGCATTGAATCGGAAGGGGCATAATTATAGTAAGTTGTATATTCAGTATAGTTAGCAATAGCGACAGAAATTAAATATTGAGCGATAGGGTATATATTTTTCCATTTGAATGTATGGGTTCCGTCTCCGTTATCAATCGTTGCAATCAGAGTTCCGTTTGAAGCAGCAATTAAGCCGTTTTCGCAGGTAATCCATACATCCGAGGAATCAGCTTTATCGGCAGGAGTATCCTTGCAAGGCCACCAATCACTAGCTCCGTAAGGTTCGCTTAATGACCAAATTGCCGGTAATCCATTATGACTTCCGAATTCAAAGCTGCCGAAACCGCTTGAGCCGGGAATTCCTTCATAATAGATTTTAACAGAAAATAAATCACCCTTATTATAAACTCCGGGTAATGAAATATTTAATTTAGCTAATGAATGTGAAAAGAATAATTTTTGTCCGTTTAAAGTAACAGAATCAACCTTTAAGGGGTCCTGCAGGTCTAAATAAAATCCTGTTAAGCCATCCATTGTACTTGCGGCATTAACCGTAACAATTCCTTTTAAGTAATTGGGGCTATATGTTAAGTTAAGATTAAGCCAATAATAACGAATGTCAATACTAGAATCACCCGGATAAAGTATTTTATTAATCTTGTACATACGTTTATACTGATTCTTTTCAATGTTAGGTAACTTATTATCTATGATTTGTGAATAACAAATATTAATAATAAAACTTATAAATATTAATATCAGGATTATTCTTTTCATGTATTGATCATTATTTTAATAAACAATTATCTTGCTTGTTGAATCCGGCAAATTGATTTAAAATCACAAAATCTGCAAACTTTCTTTTCTCTATCGATAAGTTTTGATAAATTAAACTCACCTTGAATTATTTTGGATACATAATTCACAATTGATTCAGTGCATAAATTTATCAATTCCTCGCTATTTGACTCATTAATAACATTTTTTTTACCGAAGTCTTTATTTGCGGGTTTTAATGAAAATATAGCTGCTTCAGCCGGTAAAAATTCCCTCTTTAATTTTTCATGGATGATTGTTTTTCCGGCAATTAGATATAAAGGAAGCTGAATCGATAATCCCGATAAAAGGTCATCGTTAGCCGGCTGCTTCCCGCCCAGCTTATAATCGATTACCCGATATTTTTGTTCTTCATCATTTATATCAATCCTGTCTATTTTACCTGAAAGTTTTATTCCATTTAACTCAAACGGAATATAATTATTCACTTTTTTCTGATCGCCGAAAGAGGATTCAAAATATTGCGGATTAAAATTACTATCATCAGATTTTTCATCCTGCAGAAATTTGAAAAGAATTGAATTGTTTTTATTGCCGTTAATTCCCAAAATTTTTTCTTTTTCAAAAAAACTAAGCGGAGACTTAAAATTTGCCTTTTCAACTTTTTCTTCGGCAATTTTAAAGATTAGGTCGTACGCAATTTTAAATTGTTCTTCATTTGAGCTGCTAAGTGAAATATTTTTATCTTTAAGTTCTGCGGAGAATTCGAATAATATTTCATGAAGTAAGCTACCGAGTTCGAGAGATTCTATTTCTTCAGTCGGTTCTTTAGCTGTTTCTACCTTTAATACTCTTTCCAAAAAATATTTAAAAGGGCAGAGTGCATAAGTTTCCAGCTGTGTTGTAGAATATACTTTATTTTTATATTCATCCAGAATTTTCAGCGGATTTTCAGAAAGTTCATTCCTAATATATCCGGTATAAACGGAGTTATCGAACGGTTTTTCAACTCTAATATTATTAATATTAATAAAATTCATAATATTATTAATATCAAGAATATCGATATTTAACTGTTCTTTAAACCCGTCAGATATATTTTTGCCGACATAAATAAGCAAATCATCTTTTGAATATATTTTTTCGGATAAATTATTTTCGTTAACCGCGCTAATATCAAACACTATCTTAAAATCATTCAAATAATTTGATTCAATTAACTCAGTCCTATCATTCCGCTGAGGAAATGTGAAATAAAGTTTTTTATTCCATGAGCAAAGCGACTGATAAAAATGATATCTTTCTTCTATCTGATGATCCATTTCCTTTTTTATAAAAGAGCCGGAGAAAAATATTTCCGGAGAATATCGAGTTGGGAAATCACCGTCCACCATTCCTGCAATAAACAAATAATCAAATTTCAATCCTCTAATTTCATTCAATGTAGTAATCTGAACTCCATTATCGGGTTTTTCTTTCACATTAAACCTGGCAGACTTTATTACCGTTCTAATATTCTGTAAGAAAAATTTTAGCGGATACTTTTTCTTTTCTTCATATTGCAAATCAATCAGTTCAAAAAGTTCACCGATTTCCTCAAAAAACAATGACACAGCTTTTAGGTTCGGCTCAATATTTTCCTCAGTATCATTAATTAGGTTTGAAATAAAGCCCTTTGAAAGGACAAACCCGCGAAGATTTGATAAGAACTCAGCTGTCGTCATAATATTTGAAAACGGTGACAGCCATTCGTAGAGTTGATTTATATCATTAAGAGCTTTCTGAAATATATTTTTATCAGAATTATACGGAAATATTTCGTCTTCGTTAGAAGCGGATATATTAATTCCGTCTTTAAGGGCATTACGCCAATTTTCAATACCAGATGTTATTTTTAATTTTGTGCAAGCTTTAATTAAACCGAAGTAATCAATTTTGAAACCGGTAATAACATTTCCGCTTAAAGCTCTAAAAATATTCTTGTAATAAAAATCATTTTCTATTATTTCCAAATAATTTATTATTGAAATCACGGGAGCAGAAGAGCTTAGAGAAAGTCTGTCGGTTAAATTAAACTGCAATCCATATAATGGGAAGTAATATCTAATAAGCGGAGAATAATCATGGATAATATTAAAAGCAATACAGATTTTATGCGGTTCGGTATTTTCGGCAGAAATTATTTCTTTAATAGTTTTAGCAATTGCTTTTACTTCTTCGACACGGGTAGGTGCCGAAATTACAGTAATTGAATCACTATAGTCAACAGTTTTTCCAGCATCGCTGCCGTTAAACAATTTTTCCCGGATAATTTTTTGGAAATTATTATTTTGACCGGCTGAATCATCTGTTATCTCTTTAAATCCTTTACCAATAAGCCTTCGGTAACATTTATTAAGATGCGAGAAAATATTAGGATTATTTAGATAATAATCAAAAGAAACAAAGAGATTTATCCCGTTAATAGAGGCAATAACATTAATAATATCAATTTCCGGTTCAGTAAATTCATCAAACCCATTTATAACCACTAAGTTAACTTCAGAATAGACTAATTTAAAATAACTTTGAATAGCAGTATTGCCGGATAGAATTAGATCTTGGTAAATATCGCCGATTTCTTTTGCATTAATATGACTGCATTTTGAATTATATAATTCATATACTTGCGATATATCTAAAGCCTTAAGTTTTTCGGAACCGGTGAGTTGTTCGGCTTCAACACGTAATTTATCCGGGGTTATACCGTGCCGTTT
>JAJXTM010000015.1 GCA_021783875.1 Bacteroidota bacterium | reverse complement strand
ATCCCCGCCTGTTTGGTAATTTTAAGCTAAACAAAAATAGGCTATGTGTGTAGACGTTCAATGGATCTTAACTTCGGACGCGGGTTCGAATCCCGCCACCTCCACTATAATTATTTAAAATTTATATTAACTATCAATTTTAGCTGGCCAATATTCTCTATCCTAAAATATTTTGCAATTAAAAATCACTCAAATAATCTATTTTATATATTTAGATTCATATAAAATAATTATTATCCTTTAAATTTATTATTGAAAAGGACTTCATATTGTCTTAAATTGCAAACACAATGGAAAAAATTTCTTTTAAAAAAATGAGCGGAGCAGGGAATGATTTTATCGTCATAGATAAAAATTTAAATCCCTTGCTTAACCTTGATCATAAGATTATTCAGAAATTGTGCGACCGTCGTTATGGAATTGGTGCAGATGGAGTCATTACAATATGCGATTCTAAAAAATATGATTTTGAAATGGAATATTTTAATGCTGATGGATCTACAGGCAGTCTTTGTGGAAATGGCGCAAGATGTGCAATTAGATTTGCTGAAAATTCTTCAAGGTTGCACGGTAATAAAACTAATTTTTTATCCAATTCCGTTCCTTATACAGGAGAAGTTTTATTAGATAATTTAATAAAATTTGATTTTAATTCACCAGGTAAATTAAAACTAAATTTCAAGGTTAAAGCCGCGAATCAATTGATCAATTCTAGCTATGTAGATACTGGTTCTCCTCATGTAGTCATTAAAATTGACGATGTTCTAAAAGATACTAATCGTTTAGACTCTAGATATTCTGATTTAGATCAGTTCCCGGTTTTTGAATTGGGCAGGGAAATTAGATTTCTAAAAGAATTTTCCCCAGATGGCACCAATGTAAATTTTATGAAAATTATTGATGGAATTGTCCATATTAGGACATATGAGAGGGGTGTCGAAAATGAAACTCTGTCTTGTGGAACCGGATCAACAGCAACTGCAATTATTATCCATCTGATCGATAACCTTCAACCTCCAATTACCCTATTAACCCGGGGAGGCGATAGATTAATTGTGAACTTTAATATAATAAATCAAAAAATTGAAAACCTTTCTTTAACTGGTCCTGCTAATATAATTTTTAGTGGAGAAATTTTAACTTAAAATATACCATAACAATCGGAGCATAAATGCCAAAAGTAATATTCACAATTCAATATGAACTAAAACCGGATAAAAAAGAAGATTTCCTTTCTGTTATTAAAGAGCTTAAGAATCTTGTTAAAGCCGAAGGACTTGAAAATTATTCTGTTTATGAAAATAGGGGAAAATTAAATCACTTTGAAGAAATCTACTCTTTCTCATCAGAAGAAGCTTATGAAGCATTCGATGATAATCAGGATGAAAGAGTCAATATTCTAATAGCCAAGCTTAATGATTTTACAGTTGATAATTCTACTAAATACTCAACTTTATATGAAATAGAACAGGCTTAAATCCTAATTTTCTTGGGCGGCTAATTTAAGCCGCCTTATTTATTTATGTCCGTTTATCTATTCGATGATAATATTTATCTTTAAATGAATAAAAAATTTCATGTCATTTACATAACATCTTTTTTTGTTGTGGGCATTGCTTCTACACTTCTTTTAATTCTTAATGGTTATCAGTATTATTCTACCCCTCTTCTAACAAGATTTTTTAACCCGCAGGATAATTTATTAAAACCTAGTGGTTTACTCGGACAAGGATTGGGAGTTCTGGGCAGCTTTATGATGATTATTGGAGTCGCCGTGTATATGATAAGAAAAAGATTTAGAAGTTTTTTCCATGTTGGGTACTTAAAGGATTGGTTAGAATTACATATTTTCCTTTGTACTCTGGGTCCTATCTTTGTGTTATTCCATACTGCTTTTAAATTTGGGGGTATTGTCGCAGTTAGCTTCTGGAGTATGACGGCGGTAGTCCTAAGTGGCGTTATTGGTAGGTTTATTTATATTCAAATACCTCATACAATTGAAGGACAGCTAATAGGGATTGATGAATTAAATTCGCAAAGCGAAAAATATTCGCAACAGCTAAAAACAGAATTCCAAATTCCTGAATATCTATTTTCCCGGATTGAAGAAATTTCATCTATAAAACGATATAAGTTTGCTAAATTAACAACAGGCTTTCTTTTTATTATCAAAGATTATTTTGGCATGAAAAGTGTTTTGTATAGTTTGAAACATGAGTTAATTCTTGCGGAAATTCCTAGAGTTAACAGAAAACTGATATTAAAAACAGCAAAATCGAAACTTATTATTTCGCGAAGAATTGGTCTTCTTCAAACCATGCAAAATATTTTTAAATATTGGCATGTAGTCCATTTACCTTTTGCGATTGTAATGTTCGTAATTATGTTTATTCATATTGCCGTTACTGTTGCTTTTGGTTATAAATGGATTTTCTAACCTTTTCTAGACCCATGTAAAAATTTTTATTGAGCATTGAGTGCTTTCGTTTATTTATTTTCAAAATAAGTTTCTTTAATAATAAATATAAAGCTTAATATTAAATGGAAATACTATTAGAAAGTTATTCAATCTACTTCGCCGTTTTTATTTTTATAATAGTTATTCTTATTTGGTATCTTAGGAAAAACAATCATACTACAATAAAAACAATCTCAAAAATTGAAACCGCAAAAAAATTAGGCACCCACGAACCTGTTTCACTTCATCCGGTAATTGATATAGATCAATGTATTGGTAGCGGGGCTTGCATTACTGCTTGTCCTGAGAGTGATGTTATTGGACTGGTGAATGGACAAGCACATGTCATTAATGCCTCTCGTTGTGTTGGTCACGGAGCTTGTTTTCATGCTTGTCCTTCACAAGCTATCACTCTTTGCATAGGCACTGAAAAACGCGGTGTTGAGCTTCCTCACCTTAACCAGAATTTCGAAACTAATGTCCCGGGAATTTTCATTGCAGGAGAATTAGGCGGAATGGGTTTGATTAAAAATGCTATTGAACAAGGGAAACAGGTTGTTGCTTATCTTTCAAAAAAACTTAAAAAATTTCCCGAAACTGACTTTGATATAATTATTATAGGAGCTGGTCCTGCCGGTATTGCTGCTTCTTTAACTGCCGCTCAACTTGGTTTGAAATTCCTGACTCTTGAACAAGATAGCCTTGGGGGAACAGTATTTAATTTCCCTAGAAAAAAAATAGTTATGACTTCTCCTGTCGATCTGCCTCTTTATGGTAAAATGAAATTAAAAGAAACCTCCAAATCTGAACTACTTAATATTTGGGAATCTGCTTTAAACGAAAATAATATTTTTATAAATGTTAATGAAAAAGTTGAATCTATCCGAAAGACGGAAGACTTCTTTGAAGTTAATACATCAAAGAAAATTTATACCTGCAAAGCGATAGTTCTTTCAATTGGAAGAAGAGGTTCTCCTAAAAAACTTAATATTCCGGGTGAAGAAAAAGAAAAAGTTGCTTTTCGATTAATCGAATCAGAACTTATTGTTAACCAAAATATATTAGTTGTAGGAGGGGGAGATTCAGCAATAGAAGCCGCGTTAATGCTCTCGGAATCTGGAAGTAATGATGTCACTCTTTCTTATAGAGGAGATAAATTCTCTCGATTAAAACAAAGAAATTTTGAAAATATAGCTGATGCATTTGCTAATAAAAAAATCAATGTATTATTCAATTCAAATCTATTAGAGATATTTGATGATAAAGTTTTGATTTCCCTAAACAAATCCGGCGATACCTTGGCTCTTCCTAATGATTTAGTCTATATATTAGCTGGAGGAGAGTTACCCTCGCAGTTTTTACAAAAAATCGGTATTAAAATTACTAAGAAATATGGGGATGCTGTTTTAAAACATGATGATTAATATTATTATAATAAAGAGATTAACTCTGCTACTCTCAATAATAGTAGTATTCTCAGCTGATATGTATGCTCAAATATCTCCCGGAAATCTTACTTTTGCACATTCTAACCTAGAGGGTCTGAGCAATTGTACAAAATGTCATGTCCTTGGAAAACAGCTTGAAGTTAAGAAATGCCTTTATTGTCATACTGAAATTAAATCAATGATTGAAAAGAAACTTGGCTTTCACTCGAGTAGGGAAGTGATAGGAAAAGATTGCTGGAATTGCCATAGTGAACATCATGGGAGAGCATTTCAAATAATTTATTTTAACAAAAATAATTTTGACCATAACCAAACCGGTTTTAAATTGGAAGGTAAACATTCTCAATTAAAATGTGAAAAATGTCATCAAAAAAAATTTATTAGCATTCCAATATTAAAAAATAGAGCCAATACTTATCTTGGTTTAAATACTACCTGTAGTTCCTGCCATGAGGATGTCCATCAAAAAACTTTGGGTGATAATTGTTCTTCATGCCATTCATTTGACAAATTTAAACCGGCTTCTCTTTTTAATCATAATAATTCTAAATTTAAATTATCCGGTGCTCATATAAATGTTGATTGCAAAAAATGTCACCTTATCGTGAATTCTAAGGGGAAATCATTTCAAAAATTTACAGGATTGCAGTTTGAAAATTGCTCTCCTTGTCATCAGGATATCCATAAAGGAATGTTTGGGAAAAATTGCGTAAAGTGCCATAGTATAGACTCATTTAGAATAATTAAAAAAGGCTCTTTTGATCATAACAAAACAGCATACCCGTTAAGTGGTGCACATATTTTGGTAAAATGTTCAGACTGTCATGGGGTAAATTTAGTTTCCGAAATTAAATATGATAAATGCACTGATTGCCACAAGGATTATCATTTTAGAGAATTCTCAAAAAACAACGTTACTGAGGATTGTAAAGATTGCCATGATATAAATAGTTTTAAAGATGTCGTTTTTAGCATCCAAGACCATAACAAAACAAAATTTAAATTAGATGGAAGTCATTTGGCGATCCCATGTAAATCATGTCATTATAAAAAGAAGGAATGGCATTTCAGAAATATTGGATTGAAATGTATTGACTGTCATGAAAATATCCACGGAACTGAACTAACTGAAAAATTTATGAAAGCAAATAATTGTTCCTCTTGCCATAATACAGAATCCTGGGGAATTATAAAATTTGATCATAACCGGACTGGATTTAAACTAATTGGAAAACATATTTTAGTTACTTGCGCAAAGTGTCATATCCATATTAATCAGCAGGGTAAACTCGTTAGTAAATTTGCATCTCTAAATTCAGAATGCTCAACGTGTCATAAAGATATACACTTCGGACAATTTGATTCTGAAAAAGCTAATCAAGCTTCTGTTTGCGAAAATTGCCATGACTTTAACAATTGGAAACCTCTCAAATTTGATCATGACAAAACTTCATTCTTATTAACTGGTAAACATGAAAAAGTTGATTGCTCAGGATGTCATAAACTAGTCAATCTTAATGGTAATATTTTTATTAAATATAAATTGGAAGAGTTTAAATGCGCATCTTGCCATTCATAGCATTTGTAATAATTGGAATAGGGTATGCTTTTCCGCAATCCCCTCATGGGAAAGATCTAAAAATAGATTGTGCAAATTGTCATGAATCGGAAAGTTGGAAAGTCATTCCCAAAAATATAAAATTTGATCACAATAAAGAGACCGGATTCCAACTTTCAGGACAGCACGCTTCTATAAACTGCGAGTCTTGTCATAAGAGTTTGGTATTCTCCAATGTGCAGTCCAATTGTAATTCATGCCATAAGGATATCCATCAAGGCACATTAGGAGCTAATTGTGAACGATGCCATTCTCAGAATACATGGATAGTTAACAATATTATCCAGTTACATCAAAATACTAGATTCCCATTAACTGGTGTTCACACAAATGTTGATTGCCAGTCTTGCCATAATCAATTTCTCAATTTGTATTTTCCCCCTCTTCATATATCCTGTATAAGCTGTCATTCTGCCCAATATTATTCAACTTCAGTCCCTAATCATGTTAGCGCTGGCTTTTCTACTGAATGCCAAGATTGCCATGGACTTATTGATCCAACCTGGAGTGCCCAAAATTTTAATCATAGTTTTTTCCCGCTTTCTGGAGGGCATAATATTCCTAATTGTTTTGCTTGTCATTCTCAAGGAAGTAATTTTAAAGGCTTAAGTACGAGCTGCTTCTCTTGTCATAGCAGTACTTTTACTGGAACTTCAAACCCGAATCATATTACACAAAATTTTTCACATGATTGTACTCAATGCCATACCACAATTAATTGGACCAATTCAACTTTTAATCATAATCAAACTAATTTTCCATTGACAGGAGCTCACACAAATGTTGCTTGCGCTTCATGCCATACTGCAGGTTATACTAGCACCCCTAAAGATTGCTATAGTTGTCATTCTAGTTCATATTCCATTGCTGCTAATCCTAATCATTCTTCAGCTGGATTGCCAATAACATGTAATGATTGTCATTCAGATAATGCATGGATTCCATCTAGCTTCACACATTCTTCAACTGGTTTTGTTTTGACTGGGAAACATATTTCAATTGATTGTTCTTCTTGTCATCAGGGATCCGTGAAAGGAGCCCCAACTGACTGTTATAGCTGCCATAGTTCAACGTTTGCCAGTACTACAAATCCTAATCATTTGACGGCAGGTTATCCTCATGACTGTTCTCAATGTCATTCGACCACCGATTGGACTGGTGCTACGTTTGACCATAGCACAACCGGATTTGCATTAACCGGCGCACACACTACTGTGCAATGCACTCAATGCCATACTTCAGGCTATACAAGTACTCCAGTAGCTTGTTTTTCATGTCATCAATCTAATTACCAGAGTACTACAAACCCAAGTCATACAGCTTTAGCTCTTTCTACTGATTGTAGCTCTTGTCATACAACAAATCCTGGTTGGACAAATGCGACTTTCTCAGTACACAATAATTTCTATGTTTTAGCCGGAGCACACATAACCTTAACTTGCACTCAATGTCATACCGGGAATTATAATGCTGCTTCAACTACCTGCTATGGATGTCATCAAACTGATTATAATTCTACCACGAATCCTCCGCATCAATCTTCCGGTTATCCAACAGATTGCACTCAATGTCATACTCAAACAGCTTGGTCTCCGTCAACATTTAATCATGATTCTTATTTCCCAATATCGTCCGGAACTCACTCTGGAATTTCTTGCAATCAGTGTCATGTAGTACCATCTAATGCTGCTATATTTTCCTGTACTAATGCTTGTCATTCTCAATCTAATACTGATTCTCACCATACTGATGTTAGCGGTTATATCTATAGCCCTACATCATGTTACTCATGTCATAAAAGTGGCAGCGGCGGTGGTTAAAACCTTATGGCTAATATGAGAAATAAATTTTTCCTTGTTTTTATTTTTTTAATATCCTTAATATCTGTTTATTCTCAAAATATTAAAAAATCAGGTACTGTATCTTTTATAACAGAGCAGAATGTATATGCAAAATTTAAAAATACAGATGAAATTCTAAAAGGTGATACAATTTTCGTTAACCGAAACGGAATTAATATACCTGCTTTTATAGCACAATATATTTCTTCTCAATCGGTGGCCGGTGAGAAAATAAGTAATATAAATTTTAAGATTGGCGATGAAGTTTATTGCTTAGTTAAAGTTATAAAAAAAACAATTTCTGTATTAGATAAACCAAAGAAAATTGAATCTAATATTTTAATGGATTCAGCATCAGTTTCTATTAAAAGTAGTTTGCATTCGAAAAATTATGGAGGTTTTAGCACAAATTCCAATTTTAATGGAAGCTTTTCTGCAAATTCATTTTCGAGTTTTGATAATTCTTTCAATAGTCCTAATCTTCAGAGGTGGAATTATAGTATTAATTTTAATGCACAAAAAATAGACGGCAGTAATTTTTATTTTACAAATTTTATGAATCTTTCATATTTAAGTAACGAATGGCAAAATGTAAAATCAAATTTTTTTAATAATTTAAGAATTTATGACCTTTCATTAGGCTATAAAATTACTAATTATAATTTTTGGTTTGGGAGGCATATTAATCTTAAGATTTCTAGCTTGGGAGTAGTTGACGGATTTCAGGTTGAAAAAACGAATGGAAATCTTTCCCTTGGAGCTATTGTTGGATCTAGGCCTGATTTCTATAATATGGGGATAAACACTAATCTTTTTGAATATGGAGGTTATCTATCCTGGGTGGATACATTAAAAGAAGGAATAATGCAAAATACAATTTCTGCTTTTCAGCAAAATAATAACATGAAAACTGACAGAAGGTTCATATATTTTCAACATTCAAATAACTTTTTTAGAAATTTAAACTTTTTCTTTTCTTCTGAAATTGATTTATATTCTATTCAGAATAATTTACCAGTAAATACATTTTCGTTAACTAATCTTTTTTCTTATCTAAATTATTCACCTTTAAGAAACTTATCACTCGATCTTTCCTATACATCAATAAAAAATGTTATTTATTATCAAACTTTTAAGAGTATATCTTATATTTTCCAAAATAATTCTTTACGTAATGGATATAGATTTAATATAAATTGGAGTCCGCTAAAAAGTACAAATATTAATGCATCAAGAAGTTATTCTTATCAAAAGGGTGATTTGAAACCATCAGACAATTTTTATTTATCTTTGACTCAGTCACAAATTCCATATATTAATGTGGCATTGACACTATCATTCAATCGTACTTTTAACAGCTACTCAAATGGAATAATTTATAATGCGTTACTGACCAAATATATCCCTATTAATTCTACTTCTATTTCTATTGGATTTTCTAATATTAAATATAATTATAGTTTTATAAGTACAAGCCAGCTGAATCAAAAAATTGCGATTATTCAGATAAATACAAAGGTAGTTAAGACATTATTTTTTAATTTGTTTTATCAGGGAATTTTTTCAGGTACTTCAACTTATGGTAGCTTTATGAGTGGTTTTAGTTATAGGTTTTGAAAAATATCATGGCTTTAATAGGAAAATGTTTCTCAATTGTGGGAATATCAATACTCACATATTTAATTTCTAACTAATTTTTGTTTAATAATTAAAATTTCTAATATTTTGTATAATAAATGTTAAAATAACTTTGGTATAAAATCTGTTATATAAAAACGATTTTTAAAAATGTTATAATATGGAGATTTAATGAAAAAAATTAAACCCTTATATATTTATTTAATAGGAATAATATTAACTGTTATTATTTTTTAT
Source organism: Bacteroidota bacterium (assembly GCA_021783875.1). Classification (GTDB taxonomy): domain Bacteria; phylum Bacteroidota; class Ignavibacteria; order Ignavibacteriales; family Ignavibacteriaceae; genus FEN-1297. The sequence continues at coordinate 11,254 of JAJXTM010000015.1, read as the reverse complement.
TTTATAACTCAAGATTCAAAGCAGACAAATCCAGCACCGGGAAATATTGCAGGCAATCAAATGCCTCAAGATCAGGTTCATAAAGGTTTACAGCAACCTCCCGGAGCTAGCAATGTAATGCCTGAAGTACTTCAGAAAATGGAAAAAATGAAAGCGGATGTTGATTCTCATCCTAATGATACTTTGAAGGTCAGGGAATATGCTGATTTCTTAGCTGAAGCTCATCAAAAAGATAAGGCATTAAAATATTATCAAAAAATATTAAATATTAATCCTAAAAGAGAAGATATTTTATTTACTGTAGCTTTCATAAATTATTCAAACAGAAATTTTGCGGAAGCAGAAAAAGATTTGAAGCTTATTCTAAACATTAATAGAAAAAATGTTCAAGCGTATTATAACCTTGGTGCAATAGCTGCTAGCCAAGGAGATAAGGTGAAGGCAGAACAAATTTGGACAAAACTTATAATGGAGTTCCCTGATTCGCCACTAGCTCAAAATGCAAAAGAATCAATAACACAACTCAAATAATGTCGCTAATTTATAAACGCTTTAATGGCGTTTTATTTGTATATTTTTAACTATCGTTTCAATTATTTTATTTTTATTATCTTTTTTAGTAAGATTTTAAATTTTTAATTATGATAACCTATGTTTGAATATACGGGCGCAATTCACGTTCATTCAGTGTATTCCGATGGTTCTGGTGAAATTAGCGAAATAGTTTCAGCTGCTAAGGAATCAGGGCTGGATTTCCTAATATTAACAGACCATAATACACTAAGAGCTTTGAAAGAAGGTTATGAGAACTGCTATGATAAAACATTACTTTTGGTTGGTTGTGAAATAAATGATAAAGAAAATAAAAATCATTATCTTGCCCTTGGTGTAAATCAAACTTATTCTACAAGAATTTCTGCAAAGGAGTATGTTAAGAAAATTAAAGACTCCGGTGGAATTGGTTTTCTTGCTCATCCACATGAAAAAAGAACTCATATGAAGGAACACCCGGCATATCCATGGACCGAATGGAGTTCTACTGACTTTACGGGTATTGAAATTTGGAATCATATGTCAGAGTGGATGGAAAATTTAACCGAACAAAATAAATATCAATCTTTCCTTCACCCACTAAAATCTATTACCCAGCCTCCAGAAGAAACATTGAAAAAATGGGATGAATTGAATTTAAGTAGAAAAGTGGTAGGAATTGGGGGAGTAGATGCGCATGCTCATAAATATAATTTATTGGGTTTCTTAGAGGTTGAAATTTTCCCCTATAAGGTATTATTTAAATCTATTAGAACCCACATTCTTACCGATGAAGAAATTCTTTTCTCAAATTCAATGTTTACTAAGTCTAAAGAATTAGTTTATAATGCGTTAAAAGAAGGTTCATGTTTTGTTGCCAATGATTATCATGGAGATTCAAAAGGATTTAGGTTTTTTGCAGAATCTGGAGAAAAGAAATTTAACATGGGTAGCTCAATCCAATTATCCAAAAAAGTTAAGCTTAAAGTTTTTATCCCATCAGATAATGCTTTTATTAAGTTAATTCATAATGGAAAGCAAATTGATGAGCTAATAAATAATTCTGCTGAATATATTATAAAAGAATCAGGAATTTATCGCGTTGAGGTTTTTCTGGAAGGCAAAGCTTGGATTTATTCAAATCATATAAGAATTGTCTGATAATTTAATTAAAAACCATTTCCCAAAATAATTAAATTATTTAAGAACTCTATAAGATTAAGGAATAATAAAGGAGCAGAATTTTATTTAAATTGAATTGCTGCTCCTTCCAATAGAACTTAAATTCTATAGTCCTAATCTGTCCATATCTTCAACAAGTTTTTTGACTGCATTAATGGAGTTATCGAATGCTGATTGTTCTTCGCTGTTAAGTGAAAGTTCAATTATTTTTTCTACTCCATTTGCTCCCAGAACTGCCGGTACGCCTGCGTAATAACCACTTACTCCGAACTCACCGTTTAGCAAAGCACAGGTCGGGAGTAATCTTTTTTCATCTAATATAATGGATTCAACCATTGCCAAAGCAGAAGCCGCAGGAGAATAAAATGCTGAACCTGTCTTTAATAATTTGACAACTTCACCCCCAGCCATTTTAGTTCGTTCAACCATAGCCATGATTACTTCTTTTGCTTTTGTTTTATCGTTATATTTTCGCTCTAACATCTCCATTACTGGAATTCCATTGATGTTAGCATATCTTATTAAGGGAACCATTGTATCTCCATGTCCTCCAAGAACCATTGCGTTAACATCTTTAACCGACACTCCTAGTTCCCACGCTATAAAGGTTGCAAAGCGGGAGGAATCTAAAACTCCGGCTTGACCCATAACTCGGCTGGCTGGAAAACCAGAAACTTTTTTAAATAGAGTAACCATTGCATCTAGTGGATTTGAGATTATTATTACAATTGAATTAGGTGCAAATTCCCGAACCTTTTCTGCAACATTCTTCATAATTTTAGCGTTAGTTGTTAAAAGATCGTCACGACTCATCCCTGGTTTTCTAGGTAGACCGGCTGTTATTACTACCAAATCGGAGTCAACAATATCATTATAATTGTTAGTCCCAGTTACGCTAACGTCAAATTTATCAACTCCGGCAGCTTCGGCAATATCGAGTGTTTTACCTTGTGGAAGATCTTCTACTATATCAAATAATACTACATCTCCTAAATGTCTAATGGCAATTAATTGAGCAAGAACACCGCCTATTTGTCCGCCTCCAATAAGAGCAATTTTTTTATGTGCCATAAAATTTCTCCTTAAATATTTTAACCGTTAATACGGCATTGTTTTATATCTCTGTTTGAGACATTTCCTTCAAAATTCAATAATTTTATTTATTGCTAGAAGTATTTACTTGTAGTTTTAAAAATAATGAAGTTAATGAGAAATTAAAAATAAAGAAAGGTATTGTTTGAGAATTTGAATTTTTTTTCTATAAGGTATGATTTAAGTATTTAAAATTAATATCGTTTCAGTACCTTCAGTGGTAACATTATACTTTAAATCATCCATATAAACTTTCATTAAGTATAATCCTCGGCCGGAATCCTTTAACAAATTTTCAGGTTCAGTAGGATCGGGAACTTTGGATGGGTCAAAACCTTTGCCCTCATCAAAAATGTGAATCATGAGTTGATTCTTAATTAATTCAACTTTTATCTTTACTTTTTTATTAATATCACATTTGTTTGCATGTATAATAGCATTTGTTGTAGCTTCCGTTACTGCTAAAAGTAATCCTGATAGTTTTTCCGGATTTATATTTAAATCAACAGTAAAATAGTTTACAAACTCTTCAACCGTAATTAAATTATTTGGATCGCTTTCAATTTCGAGGTAATAATTTTTCTCTGCCAATTTTTTTCCAGTTTTTGAATGACAAAATAATAAAATTTATAACTTATTCAATTTTAAAATAACCAATTCATTTTGAAATTAAGGTTAGCTTGCTGACTATCTGCAAGATTGGTTACTTTTATAAAGCCGAACCAACCCGACAAAAGAATGTTCAATCGGTTGTTTAGATAAAACGAAAACTCAGTTAATGGTCCGAAGCTAATATATCTGGAATTTAGAACTTTCTGAGTCCCTTGATAATCAAAAGTGCTTAATGAAAAGTATCTTGCGCCGAATGAAATACTAAAATTATTATAAAAATTAACAAACTTTGGCTCTAAATAAATCTCTTCTAAATAACGTGTCGGGTGTGTGCTAAATGATGCCCATTTAAGATCACCTTGCTCGCTAAGTTTTATATACCCATTAATTAGGAAATTCAAGTTATCGCCTATAATTAACTTTGAAGAATCATTTGCCGAAAATTGTCTGAATGAAAAACTCCGGAAATTAGGATTTATATCTTCAAAATCGTAAACTGTATAATTTGCCATTACACTAAAACTATTTGCTGATGAAAAGTACTTCCCATCATAATTCCCTCCTGATTCCAGCTTTATTATGCGATTAATATTGTTATTTGAGCTAGATTCTGAAAAAATGTATACAATGTGATTAAGAGTACCTTCTAAATTTATAAAAGCATCGAAAAATGGGGTTAAGGTTTTAATATATTTTATTCTGAAAATTGATAATAACTCATCTCTATCATCATAATTCTCAGGACTAGGAGTATCGTACCTTAATTTATTTTGTAAAAAACTTATGAAAATATTATCACTTTCAGAAATATTATAATTACCTAAAATTGATAATGAAATTCTTTTTGCAATATTATTATTTCGGCTTTCAATATCAACTCTCTCCTGGTAAAATATCGGGTTTATTCCAAAGAAATTTTTCACAATATGGTTTTCATCACGTTCTGAATAACTTAACCTGATTTTTCCAAAAAATTTCCCATAGTTATATGAAGTAATCGATTCCAGCCCTAATTGCATTTCATTTACCTTGGTATCGAAAATTGATGAAGAGGGCTGCGAAGTTGAACGATATCTGGTATTTCTATCTATTGTCCTCCAAGTTACTGTCCCGGTTAGCATTTGGGAAAAAATGTCCAGAAATTTATTAACATTAAACTGATCTTGAAAAATATTATCAGTCTCAATTCTGCTCTGGATGTTATTAACAATGTCAAATTGAGCTGATGTAATGGAATCTGCTTGAAAATAAAAATCTTTTCTATTTTCCATGTATTGATAGCTGATGCTGTTGAAGACGTTCTCATTTAGATTACTCAATGCAGAAAAATCAATATATCGTAAAGTGTTTTTACGAGGTGAAATATCTTCATTTTTGAATTTAAGTTGCGCTGAAATTTTTGTTTCAGAAAATACATAATTGTTAAGGAATCCTTCACCTCCATATACAAACCCATTATTAATTTCTCCAATCTGTTTATTACTTGTATAACCCCCAAATGGAACAATATAAACCATTTTTGTCGGATTTATTTGGCTAAATGCAGTAACGCTGGAAGATGATGCCTGGCTAATATCTATTTGACGGCTGTCAGAGAAAATATTGTTATTCAATAGTAATCCAAAACTAAAATCAGGTAAAATAAAATAATTAGACGATGCAGTAAAGAAATGCTCATCTCTTGTACTGTTTTGATCAGACTTGATAAATGTTGAATTAAAATTTTCTGAAATATCCAAAAGAATAGGGTTAAAATTTTTGTGAAATTGAAAATATGTATTAAAATTATAAATATTTAATTGCTTGCTAAATCCGGTTGCTAAAGTATTTTTTGAAGGAGCGATTTGGATAAAATCAAGGCTATCGATTTGCTGTTGAGCTCTACTGGTTGAATAAACTATCAGACATAAAACTATAGTTCTACTGAAAATTGAAGAAAATATTACTGGTAATAATTTCCTTAGTATATTGAAATGATTTTTCTTCAAATTATTTTTGCTATATCTTCTTGATAACCATACAAAAATTTTATAAGGCAATTCTAAAACTATATTTCAAAAACTTCACCTCTAGATGGTATTGAAATATTTTTAAAACCGGAAATTTTTAATCGTGCGGAATATTTGAGCTGTTGATCATAATCACCATGAACCAAAAAAATGTTTTTCATTTTATCCTTATTTAATTTAGAAGTATAATCTATTAACTCATTTGAGTCTGCATGTGCTGAAAATGAGTTCATAGTAATTACTTCTGCTTTAACTTTAAATTCTTCACCAAAGATTTTTACTTCTGATTCTTTATCTATTAACTTTTTACCGAGTGTATTTTCAGCGCAATATCCTACCATAAGAATAATATTTTTTGAGTTTTCAATATTATTTGCTAAATGATGAAGTATACGTCCGGTTTCAGCCATGCCGGAAGCTGATATAATCATCATTGGTCCTGGTAAATCGTTTAATCTTTTTGAATCTTCGACATCTGTAATGTATGTCAATTGATTAAAGCCAAAAGGGTCATTATACTTTTTAATAAAATTTACAGTTTCATCGTCAAAACATTCAGGATGTTCTCTAAATATTTCTGTTGCATTAGTTGATAGGGGGCTATCTACATATATTGGAATTCGATTTGTTAATTTATTTTCAAAAATTTTATGAATAGAGTAAACTAATTCCTGAGTTCTGCCCACACTAAAAGCAGGTACTATAATCTTTCCTTTTTGTTGAATAGCCTTTTTAATCACTTCTGTTAGTTTGGCCTCACTTCCTTCGATTTTTTCATGAAAACGTCCGCCATATGTGCTTTCGCAAATAAAATAGTCTGTATCAGGAATAGCCTCTGGGTCTTTTAATAAAGGTAAATTAGGTCTCCCTAAATCTCCTGAAAATGCAAAATTTATTATCTTCCCATTTTCGTTAACCTTTAAGAAAATTATAGATGAACCTAAAATATGTCCGGCATCAAAAAATTGTAAAGTGACATCATCATTAATGCTAACCTCTTTATGATATTCAATGTCTCGCATCAATGGATAAACCAAGTTGGCATCTTTTTCGTCGTATAATGGTTCAAAAAGTTTTTTCCCTTGTTTAGCCCTTTTCTTATTTACATATTCAACATCTTTTACTTGAATATGTGCACTATCCTTTAACATAATTTTTGCCAAATCTTTGGTAGCGCTTGTGCAATAAATTGGTCCATTAAATCCATTTTTTACAAGGTTAGGAATGTTGCCGCAGTGATCAATATGAGCATGAGATAAAATTAAGTAATCAATATCTTTTGGATTAAAGAAAGGGAAATTTCTATTTATATCATAAGCTTCTTTCCGTTTGCCTTGGAAAAGCCCGCAATCTAATAAATAATTCTTTCCGTTTATTGTAAGCTTATGCATTGATCCTGTTACGGTTCTATCAGCACCTATAAATTGAACTTTCATAAGTTCCTACCTTTATTTTATATATAGCTAAATTAAATAAAAATTAATTATAAAATACTAATCACTTAAAATTTAAATACAAAAATTTTAATAAAATATTTATTAGCTTTACTTGCATGAAATAATTTATTCAATTTATTATCATTTTAATTGCATTGAGATATAACTCACCCAGTTTAAATTGACAATCAATCATTTTTTGGATAATTTTGTTTAATAAAAAAAGTTCAGGAAAAAATGATTGTCCAATATATCCCTATCCTATTAGTTATTGCAGTTGCGATTATTTTTGCATTTGCTACAGTCTTCTCATCGAATATTTTTGGCCCCAAAAGACCGAATCCGAATAAGCAATCGACTTATGAAAGCGGTATGAAACCGGTGGGCACTACAAACGAAAGGATTTCAGTTAAATATTATTTAGTTGCAATGTTTTTTATAATTTTTGATCTCGAAGTAATTTTCGTTTATCCTTGGGCTGTCCAATTTAAAACTTTATTCCTTGCAAACGGGATATCGGTTTTTATTTCAATGATAATTTTTTTAATAGTTCTGGAATTAGGATATTTATACGTCTTTAAGAAAGGCGGCTTCAAATGGGATTAGAAGCTAGATTATCGCAAGAAGGTTTTTTTACTACTAAGATTGATGCAATAATTGAGTGGTCAAGGAAAAATTCTGTTTGGCCCATGCCAATGGGTATCTCCTGTTGTGCTATTGAAATGATGGCATCTGCTGACCCTAAGTATGATATTGCACGTTTCGGTTCAGAAGTAATGCGTTTTACGCCACGCCAATGTGATTTAATGATTGTAGCAGGTACCGTAACATTTAAAATGTCTCATGTGGTCAGAAAGATATATGATCAAATGCCTGACCCTAAATGGGTAATTGCTATGGGCGCATGCACTTCTACAGGTGGTATGTATCGTTCTTATTCAGTTGTCCAGGGAATAGATCAATTTTTGCCTGTTGATATTTATCTTGCCGGTTGTCCTCCAAGACCGGATAACTTGATAAATGCACTTATTCAGATCCAAGAAAAGATCGGCAAGAGTAGAGCCCGCGATTTTCAAGATATCCCATTGCCTGAATTAAAAATAATACAGAATAACTAGTATATGGAACTCAAAGATTTAATAGCTAAAAAATTGTCTGATAATTTTAATAATGTTCATTTTGATTTTTCCGAATACAAAAATGAATATACAATTACCTTTGATAAAAAGTATATCTCTAAAATTTGTAAATTCTTAAAAGTTGATGATGATCTTAATTTTATGCTCTGTGAAGATATTACTGCAATAGATTGGGAAAAACCAAAAAATAGATTTACGGTTGTTTATCATATTTTCTCACTTAAGAATAATTATCGTATTGTTCTAAGAGCAGATGTTGATGAGTCCGATTGTAATATTGACACGGTTACCTCTGTCTGGAAAACTTCAAATTGGCAAGAACGTGAAGTTTATGATATGTATGGAATAAAATTTAATAACCATCCTGATTTACGCAGAATGTATATGCCAGAGGATTTTTCGTATTATCCGTTGAGAAAAGATTTCCCTTTAATGGGAATTCCCGGCTCACTTCCACTTCCTAAAAAATAAAAATGTATGCAGAAACTAACTAAAGAAGATGTTCATCCGAAAATAATCGAAGCTCTTTTAGGGGCTGATACAGATATTACAATTGAAGATGCCCTCGAAAATGAGATGATATTGAATATGGGGCCTCAACATCCTGCAACTCATGGTGTCCTTCGATTATTGCTTAGGCTAGACGGGGAAACAGTAATGTCTTGTGTTCCCGAACTAGGCTATTTGCATCGAGGTTATGAAAAGATGGCTGAAAATATGTCCTATTATGAATTTATTCCCCATACAGATCGCCTTGACTATCTTTCTCCTCTTTCCAATAACGTTGCCTGGGTGTTAGCAGTCGAAAAATTAGCTGGAATTGAAGCTCCTCCAAGAGCTCAATATATCCGAATGATGGTTGCTGAACTCGCTAGAATTGCATCACACCTTGTTGCTATGGGTTCATTAGCAATGGATGTCGGCGCATTAACCGTTTTCCTTTGGACTTTGCGTGAAAGAGAAAAAATTCTTGATATTTGGGATATACTTTGCGGAGCAAGGTTTACAAATAGCTTTACCCGCATTGGCGGCGTGGCTAACGATGCACAACCTGAAGTTATAGCTAAAGTTAAATGGTTTATCGACCAGTTTGATGAAAACTTGGATGAGTGTGAAAAACTTTTAAATACAAATAGGATTTTTGTTGAAAGACTTGATGGAATTGGGATAATTTCCTCTTCAGATGCCATTGATCTTGGAATGACCGGTCCAAGCCTTCGTGCTAGCGGGGTTGAGTTCGACTTAAGAAGAGCTACTCCGTATCTATTCTATAATGAAATTGATTTCAAAGTTATTACATATAAAGAAGGTGATAGCTTAGCGCGTTATTTTGTTCGTGTTGATGAAGCAAGAGAAAGCGCAAAAATTGTTCGCCAAATTTTGGATAAAATGCCGATAGGTTCAACTATGGCGAATCAACCTAAAAATGTTTTACCCAGAAAAACTGAAATCTATTCTAAAATGGAAGAATTAATCCATGATTTTATGATTGTTAATTTTGGGATTAATCCTCCTGTCGGGGAAATTTATTCCGCAATCGAGAACCCAAAAGGTGAACTTGGTTTTTATCTTGTTAGTAAAGGCGAAGGTCACCCTTGGAAATGCAAAATTAGATCACCCTCTTTTAATAATCTTCAGGCAATTCCACATTTGCTAAAGGGGCATATGATCTCAGATGTAGTCGCTATTGTCGGTAGCATTGATCCGATTATGGGCGAGGCAGATAAATAATTGAAGTATTTACAAATATTAAATTGAACTTTTTAATTTTTAGAACTTAAACAAAAAATATGTCATTCAAATTCACTGAAGAAAATATAATTAGGATTAATGAGTTAATTACTCATTATCCGGAAAAACGACCTGCCGTGATGGGCGTATTATATATTGCGCAAGAACAAAATGGTTGGATATCTTATGAAGTTATGAAAGAAGTCGCTGAAATTCTTGATATGTTGGAAGAAGAAGTGTTAGGTATAACTACTTTCTATACTATGTATCATAATAAACCTGTAGGAAAATTCCATATCCAGGTTTGCACAAATGTATCTTGTATGTTAAAAGGCGGTTATAAAATTTATGATCATGTGAAGGAGAAACTTGGAATAGAAAATGGTGGATTAACAAATGATAATATGTTCTCTTTAGAAGAGGTAGAATGTATGGGATCTTGCGGTACTGCCCCTATGATCGCTGTTAATGAAGATTATTTTGAGAATTTAGATTTAAATCAAATCGATCAAATTTTAGAATCTTTAAAGAATAAATAATGGAAAAAATCGTCCTCCCTGATATAAAAGATTTACATCTTATAAATGTTTATATTGAAAATGGCGGTTATACTGCTGTTAAAAAAGCATTCTCGCAAACTCCTGATAATATAATCGATCAGGTAAAGAAATCTGGACTTCGGGGAAGGGGAGGAGCTGCTTTTTCTGCTGGTCTTAAATGGAGTTTTATGCCAAAAACTACCTCCAAGCCCAAATATCTTTGCATAAATGGCGATGAAAGCGAGCCGGGTTCTTTTAAAGATAGACAAATATTTGAATTTAATCCACATCAATTAATTGAAGGTATTTTAATAACTGCTTTTGCAATTCAGGCTAATGCTGCTTATATCTACATTAGAGGTGAATACCATAAGTGGATAAAACTTTTTGAAAAAGCTTTAGCTGATGCTTATTCATATGGATTTGTTGGCGATAAAATAAAAGATAAATTCGGCGGTGACTATAGTGTTAATATTTATATACATAAAGGAGCGGGCGCATATATTTGCGGTGAAGAATCTTCCTTAATGAACTCTATTGAAGGCAAACGAGGTTATCCGCGTGTAAAACCTCCATTCCCTGCGCAAAATGGACTATGGGGTTGCCCTACTACAATTAATAATGTTGAAACAATTACTAATATCCCGCCTATTATTAATAAAGGATGGGAGTGGTTTTCCAAAATTGGTGAACCCAAACATCCTGGGACTATCCTATACGGCTTAAGCGGTCATATAAATAGTCCAGGAGTATATGAACTTCCCTCAGGAACATTACTTACAGATTTAATTTATAAGTATGGCGGAGGAGTTCCTGGGAATAAAAAAATTCTTTGCGTTATTCCTGGTGGTTCCTCAATGCCTCCTTTACGGGGTGATCAAATTGATGGAATCAAAATGGATGCTGAATCGTTAAAGGCTGCAGGGACATCCATAGGTACCGCAGGTATTATCGTGATGGATGAAGATACTGATTTAGTCAAA
>JAJXTM010000222.1 GCA_021783875.1 Bacteroidota bacterium | reverse complement strand
CTATGTGATCTTTTACGTAATAATATCTTACCAAGCTTCCTGCATCATAGCTTTGGCTGGCTGATCCGGTGCCGTTATAAAAGCTCTCCGATACTTTTATCGTGTGTATACCGCCTGTTGTTATTGTCATTGACGCTCCGCTATAGCCTGAACCGGTTGGATTTTGTGTGTTGACTACTGTTCCATCCAATGATACTGTTACCGTGCCTATCTGCCTTATTTTCATTTCTAAATTCCTTTTATCGTTTTCTTTGAAGCTAAAAATGATACTCCTCTCTGCCTATCAAGACATTGCCGTATAGGTTAAAAAACTTTGGGATAAGTGTATTAAAATCATATACTCTATAGTTTCCCCAAAAAACTGGACAAAAATTTAAGGTGGAAAAATCTTAAATTATGATAACAGATTTGGAGACAAAAATGTCAACAATACGAAAATCGTTCAGCAAAGAGTTCAAGGCAAAAGTAGCCCTTGAATCATACAAAGCTCAGAAGACAATAAACGAGTTGTCAAAAGGCAGAGCCTTAGATAATATTTTTATTGAGAGATTCTGGAAAAGCTTAAAGTATGAGGACATTTACTTAAATGATTATCAGAGTGTTCCTGAGCTAATTGACTGAATCGAATGTTATTTCAGCTTTTATAATAATGATCGAGTTCATCAATCGTTAAATTACAAAACACCGGCTCAGATATATTTTGCAGGTTAGTAGTTCTTTTAAATAATAAGTTCTATTAAATTACTCCACCTTAAATTACCGAATTTTCTGTACAGGGGATGGGAGGAAGCATAGAATATAGGTAAGAATTTATCATTTGTGCTGGCTGTAATGTAAACAACGATAACACTTATGTTAAATAATAATGATAAAGAAATAAATTAGGAAATAATAAAATGAAAAATAAAGTTTCATCGATGAAGAATAATTCTTTAAAAATATTTTTTGTGGTTTTTCTATTTACTACTGCAATAAATTGTGGTGTAACCGGAAAAAAATATTACACCCATCCAAATTCATATATTATAGACCAACTTGCAAACAAGAAAATTATTATGCTAGCAGATTTCGCGCATGGATATCCATTACCCTATAAGAGCTTAATATTTCTTCTTAATAAATGGATTAAAAAAGTTAAAAACGGAGAATCGAAGGATCATGATATTGTTCTGATTCTAGAGGCCGATACCCAAGAGGTTAATAATTTAAATGAATTTATATCCTCTGGAAATTGGAAACCTTTAATGGATTATTGGTTACCTTATAACACAATGGAATGGCTTGAATTCTGTGCAGATCTTAGGTCATTAAATATGAAGATTGATAGTCTAAACGAGCAAAAGGATTTTATTCCTAAAATTAGTTTTGACATCTTCGGGGGTGAGGTTTACAATATTTTAGATAACCCCAAAGGTCTTCAGCTTTCTAAAGAAGAAGGTGCGAAATATTTTGTTAATGTAAGGGACAGTTTAACCGCAAAAAATATAATTGGATATTTAAGTAAAAATAAAAACCAAAAAGCAATATTGTTTTATGGGAATAATCATCTTATTAAAAATTATGTAAATAAAAATGTAGGTAAAGATTTACCAAATTCAGAAACAAAGGGATATTATTTAGCCTACTATCTTAAAAAAAGATTTTGTGGAAAATCAGTTTTGTCTATTAATCAAGTAAAAGTTTCACAACAAATGATTAAAAACTCTCCTTTTGCTATTGCAAAAGATTCAAATATTTTTATATACAGTCAGAACATTCCTTGGAAAAATATCCAACCTAAGAATTATGATGGATTTATTTTAAGGAATGAAGAAATGGTGCCCAGTCATAATCTATCTTATATTTTTAGTAGAAATATAATTAAAGCTGATATTAAAAGGATGTCTATGTTTGGAAAATATCTACCCGGTGCATTAGCAGAAAGGTATTACAATGAAGCATTTGAATCACTTAAACTAATTACTGGTGAAAAATTTAAAAATTTATCCGAATGGAAGAATTGGTTTGAAAAAAGCAACTATGATGGATTTAAAAGATTAAACTCGAATGATTTTGCTAAGCAAATATTTGATGAGTTTTATCAAAATACTAATAATAAAGAAGTAAGAAACCAGTTATATAAATTAGGAATAGGTATAGGAATTTTAGATATAAATAACATACCTTCAAAAGAGTCTTGGAAAGATGTAGTTTGGCCAGAGGAATTGAATTATATAAAATGGCTTAATACTATAGGAATGTTATGGGTTGGAACAACTGAAGAAAAGAAGGAAGCAAAAGAGTTTTTAGTAAGATATACCGGAAAAAATTTTTCAGAGCCACAGGATTATTTGAAGTATTATAGGAATTTCTTCAAAAAAGTAGGTTATTAATTCCCTATTATTTTGTCCAATGTAATTATAATAAAGCAAACCCGAAATAAAGAAATAGATGGTTTGTAATTATAACATAGTAAGAGGTGTTAATTTAATATTACAGGGTTGTTTGAATGAAACAAGAAGATAAAAATTTAAGGTGGAAAAATCTTAAATTATGATAACAGATTTGGAGGAAAAAAAGTCAACAATACGAAAATCGTTCAGCAAAGAGTTCAAGACAAAAGTAGCCCTGAAGCATACAAAGCTCAGAAGACAATAAAGAAGTCACAATTTTAATATATGCGGTGTAATATTTACAAATAATTAGTATTTTATATACAGTGTTTGTTTAAAGTGGAAAAATTTCATTAAATGTTTGTTCATCATTTGAATTTAGAACTTTAATAAATCAACTATCAATAATCATGGCAAAACTTTCTATAAGCTTAGGCGATAAAGTCACTATAAAAAGTGAAAATATTTTTAATCTGCTAAATGCACTTAGAAATGCCGGCTATAGTGTAATGGGACCAACTATTCGGGACGGGGCGATAGTCTATGATGAATTGACCGCTATCGAGGATTTACCAATTGGGTGGACTGATGAACAAGAAGGCGGCGTCTATCGTATTAAAAAACGTTTAGATAATGCTTTCTTCGGTTTCAATGTCGGACCGCATTCATGGAAGAAATTTTTATTTCCTTCTTCACTTCGGTTATGGCATGCTGAGAAAAACGGCAGCGCTTTCCAAATCTTACCTGAAAATAATGATCCCCCGAAGTTTGCTTTTATCGGCGTGCGGGCTTGTGAGCTGCATGCGATTGAGATTCAGGATAAAGTTTTTATGAACGGATCATATATTGATCCGGCATACAAATCTCGACGTGAAAAGGCATTCATTGTTGCTGTAAATTGCGGGCAAGCGGGTAAAACATGTTTTTGCACTTCAATGAAAACCGGTCCTAAGGTAACCGCCGGATACGATTTATCTTTAACCGAAATAATAGAGGATGCGATTCATTATTTCCTAGTAGAAGTCGGTTCGGCAAAAGGCGCGGAAATTTTAAATCAAGTGCCTCATGAAGCGGCAGAAAGTAAAGATACTGAAGCTGCAGAACGGATTGTTGAAGAGACTGCAAAAAATATGGGGCGCACTTTAGACACAAGCAACATAAAAGAATTACTTTATAATAATTATGATAATCCCAGGTGGGATGATGCAGCTAACCGCTGTCTAAGCTGCTCAAACTGCACGATGGTCTGTCCTACTTGTTTTTGTACTACTGTAGAAGATGTAACGGATTTGAAGGGCGAGAATTCTGAACGCGTGCGGAAATGGGACTCATGCTTCACAGTTGATTTCTCTTTCATTCATGGCGGAAGCATTAGATCTTCGGTCCGCTCCAGATATCGCCAGTGGCTTACTCATAAACTAGCTTCGTGGATCGATCAATTTGGAACTTCCGGATGTGTCGGCTGCGGAAGATGTATTACCTGGTGCCCAGTAGGTATTGATATAACTGAAGAAGTTAAGGCGATACAAGATCAAGTTACAAGTTGAAAAACAGAACTACAATATTCATATAAAATATAAAGATTTAAACGGCTATATTATAAGGAGAAATTATAATGGAAAACCTTGAACAAATTTTGGCGGAACACTCGTTCCTGCAAGGACTCGAATCTCATTATTTGGATTTGATTGTCGGATGTGCTTCGAATGTTAGGTTTGATGCAGGGCAATTTATATTTCATGAGGGCGAAGAAGCAAATCAATTTTATATTATCCGTCACGGAAAAGTTGCTCTTGAGATTTTCAGTCCGGAGAGGGGTGCAATTGAGATTGACACTCTTGAGGAAGGCGATGTACTTGGCTGGTCCTGGCTTATTCCGCCTTATTATTGGCGGTTCGATGCCAGAGCTGTTGAACTTACCAGAGCAATTGCGCTTGACGGTAAGTGCCTTCGGAACAAATGTGAAGAAGACCACGATCTAGGTTATCAACTTTTGAAAAGATTTGCCCATATAGTTGAACAACGACTCCAATCAACAAGACTACAACTTTTGGATGTATATGGCACACATTTTTGAAAGTGAAACATCGAAATTGATCTTACCTAAGCCATCGGTTTTCGAAGGAGACCCTATGCTGCCAAAATTGTTCTCGGTAGAACGAGTAAGAAAGGAAACACATGACACATTCACTCTTGAACTATTGCCGCAGCAAGCTGCAAGTAAAAAGTATATTGAAAGCAAAGACAAAGATTTAAATGATAATGCTTTAATTGATTTTCCATTTCTGCCGGGACAGTTCAATATGCTTTACGTCTATGGTGTAGGAGAATCGGCAATCTCTATCAGCGGCAATCCATCTGA
>JAJXTM010000221.1 GCA_021783875.1 Bacteroidota bacterium | reverse complement strand
AGTTCCGCAATAAAAAGCATTATCTTTGATTCAACTTTAAGGTATTTCAAAGAGCCTGAATTAATACCTAACTTACCATCAATACTGATGAACTTAAATGTTCTTTTGGTAGGTATATCCGCAATAGTCCTTCTTAGCTGTATTATTTTCTATTTAAATGGTTTTTTTAAAAAATACGAAAGTAAAGTTCAAAAAAAATATTTTATATACATTTTTGTTTTTTTCCAAATTGAAGGACTTCTTTTCGTATTAATTGAAAACGAACCATTAATTACTCCTTTTCTTAGTTTTATTATTATAACCATTCTTTTTGCGCTCTCTTATAGGATTTATTTCTTTAAATCAATTAAAAGTATCAACTTTATTTATTTCGCATTAGTCGCCTCTATAATTTCCATAACATTGATGAACTACTTTAACTTAGATCTTGAAAAAACTTCTCTTCGCACTACAACTTTGGAAATAAATAGACCAAATGATAATCTTTTAAGATTTTTAATCTCTGAAACTCTGACAAATTCTATAAAAGACCCAAAATTACTAGAAAGTTTCAATGATAAAGAGTCAAATTATAACAGCGAGTCATTTCTATTATGGGCACATAGCTCACTTCAAAAAGAACCTTTTAATTCATCACTAAATATTTATGATGATAAACTATCCTTGCTTGGATCCTTTTCTACAAACGGAGAAGATCAGAATATTCAGATAAATAATTTATCTTTACCCAATACCGAAAAACCTAAAATTATTGAGACATATCAATCCGACGATTCCACAAAAAAAAATGTTACCGGTGTAATTTCTATTATTGATAAGGGAATTGTTCAAGGTTATCTGGTTGCTTCAATAGAATATGATTTAAATACTTTATTTGTTAATAATATTCCGGACTTTCTTTCTTCAAAAAATAATCTAATAAATTCCGTATTAGATATTAATAATTTAAAGATATTTATTTTTGATAAAAATAAATTGTCACAAGTTTATGGAAATATATACCCATCTCTTGATCAAATAAAACCAATTCTAAATGCACATTATAATGCTAATAAGGAAGCTTGGATAAACCTGAATTTAAACGGAGAAAATTATTTTGTATATGCACTGAAAAATTCCGTAAATGGCAATCAAGTCATAACCGCAGTCGCTACTGGTGAAAAGAAAATATCATGGGACCTGTATAATTTCTTTAAAATATTTCTTATTCAAAGTTTATTTATTTTAATTTATTCTTTAATAATACTATTGTTAGAATTTAAGAATTTTAGGTATTCTTTTCGCACGCAACTTATGATAGCCTTTTTATTTGTTTCTATTTTCCCAGTAATAATTTTAGCTGTTTACAATCGTCAATTATTTGAAGATAAAAAGCAAGGTGCTATTTTAGACGAACTTAATGAGCGAACTGTTTATCTTCAGAATTTAATAAGAGAAGAAATTAAAGAACTGAATAACAAAGAGGATATAATACAAGCATTTGCAAATGCTGCAAAAGATATCAATATTTCCTATGCGATTTATGATGGTAATTACCAAATATATAACTCACGCGATCAATATTATAAAGTAGGACTTTTTACGTATAGGTTGAATCCACAAGTCTACTATGAACTGAATTATCTTAATTATAAAGAATATTTATCAAAAGAAAGTATAGACAATTATTATTATACAGCTTTTTATAAAAAAATTATTATTGGGCATCGGGATTTTATAATCGGCGTAAATGATGTTTTCAATAAAGTTAATTTATCATTTGCGGTTATTGACCTTGATGTTTTTCTTTTTGGAGTATTTTCATTTGCAACTCTACTGATTATAATTTTAAGCGCTTTCTTAGCAAAGACAATTTCAACCCCAATTCGGCTATTAACAAAAGCGACTAACTCAATTGCTCATGGAGATTTAAATGTTAAACTTGATAATAAAGCGAAAGGTGAAGTAAAGGATCTATTCTTCGGATTTAATTATATGACAAATGAGCTGATGAAGAACCAAACTGAACTAGCTGAGATTGAGCGCGAAAATGCCTGGAAGGAAATGGCTAAACAGGTAGCTCACGAAATAAAAAATCCGTTAACGCCAATGAAGTTGGCTATGCAACAATTAATAGTTTCTTATAAAGATAAAAATATAAACTTAGATTCGATATTTGAAAAAGTTTCTACAACTATTTTAATTCAAATTGAAAATCTTAGCTTAATAGCTTCGGAATTTTCGAGATTCGGGCGGATGCCTAATCTTAAATTGGGAGAAATAGATCTCATTGATATTCTTAATGAAACTATAAATCTGTTTATTGAGGAAAAAACAAAAATAGAAATTAATACAGATATTGATAATGCTTTAATAGAAAGTGATAAATCTCAACTTCGAAGAATGTTCATAAACTTATTTCGTAATTCTATTCAAGCTGATGCAAAAAACATTAAAGTCAAGATAATTACTACTAATTCGGGATATGACTTGCTTTTTATTGATGATGGATGCGGAATTCCAATCGAAGTAAGAGATAAAATATTTAATGCTAACTTTACAACAAAAGATAAAGGAATGGGTCTAGGGCTTAAAATGTCAAAGCGTTTTGTTGAAAGCTTAGGCGGAGAAATTCGATTAATTGATTCTAATAACTCCGGTTGTATATTCAAAGTTTCAATTCCGAAATTAAAAACCTGAATATTGTTATGGATATTCTTACACAGCACCAGGAAAAAGCTTTAAATTATAGCACTCATATTTCACTTACTGCTAATGCCGGTTCGGGTAAAACTTTGGTACTTGCTAAACGTTTTATTCAAATTGCCTTAAAGGAAAACATTTCACTTAGAAATATTGCCGCGATTACATTTACGGATAAAGCTGCTGGGGAATTGTATAAAAAGATTGCATTAGAAATTGATGCAAACCTTAGAAAATGCTGTAATAAAAGCGACAAAGAAAAATTAGAATCCATTAGAAGCCAGCTTGTATCTGCAAACATTTCTACTATTCATTCATTTTGCATAAATATATTAAGGGAATTCCCAACTGAAGCTAAATTAGATGCAAATTTTATCCCAATTGATTCTAGAGTCTCAAATGAGCTAATTGAATTATCAATTGATGAATTATTTACAAATTTATTAGAAGATAATTTAAAAGCTGAAAATCTAAAGTACCTTATGCGGGTATTTTCAACAAAAAATAATTTATCCCGCCAAATAACTAATATTATTGGCGACCGAAAAAATCTAATTTCAATTAAAGAAAATATTTATTTAAAAAATGAAAATGAAATTGCCGAATATTTTTATGCTACTTTTATCGAATATTCAAAAAAAATAATAGGTGATATAAGGACAATTTCGGATTGTATTAGAAAAATAAACAATATTGTCCTTTCAGCTGAAAAGGATAATATAATAGCAAATCAAGTCGATGCCATCCTAAACAAACTTGTCTCACAGGAATCTTTTTTGGAGCAATTAAATTCGGTTTTAACTATAAATAAAATTACAACAACCAAAAAAGGTGATATATTAAAAAGAAATTATCTTTCTTCAAAATTAAGAGAAGGTAAAGAAAATGATATCAATTCCGTTGAAGAAATTTTTAAAGATATTAACCTGATTCCAATTATTGATAATCATAAAACTATTGAGAATGAGCTCGCAAAATTCGGAAAAATATTTATTTATATTGCTGATGAAGCTGTCAATATATATTCTAAAAAGAAAAAGGAAAATGGATACATAGATTTTGAAGATATATTGCTATTGACTCAAAACATTATTTCAATACCATCAGTTAAAAATTCTTTATCAGAAAAATTTCAGTATCTACTAATTGATGAATATCAGGATACTAATGAATTACAATATAAAATATTTCTTCCTATTTTAGACGATCTAATGAAAGGCAATTTATTTATTGTTGGAGATGATAAGCAAAGCATTTATATGTTCAGAGATGCTGAATTAGAGGTATTTAATTTAACAAAAAAAAATATAGAATCGGTTGATGGGATATCTTCCATATTAACTTTGCCCGATAGTTTTAGAATGGCACCTGAACTTTGTCTTTTTACTAATTCACTTTTTCGAAACCTTTTCGCAAATCCAAACCCCCTTTATAATGAAGTCCATCATTCAGATTTAGTATGCGCAACCGAAGAAAATATAAGTGGTCATGTCGAATTCTTGATAGATGTAAATAATTCTGAAAATGCCCTGCCGACAGGAAGCCCTTCTGAATCAGAAATGGTTGCAAGAAAAATTATTCAACTTATACAAAATAAAAATGAATCACTTAAATATACTTGGAACGATATAGCAATTTTGTGCAGGAAACGGAAATCATTTAAGGAATTAGAACTAACTTTCATAAAATACAATATTCCATTTCAAATTATAGGCGGAAAAGACTTTTATGAAAGACAAATAATATTTGATATATATAATTATTTTAGTTTTTTGTTGGATGAAAATAACGATTCCTCCCTAATTGGAGTATTAAGATCTCCATTTTGCTTTTTTTCTGATTCGGAAATATTTCAAATATCTAACCTTCCGGGAAAGAATTTCTACCGTAAACTCATTTTATATAGTGAAAATAATATTGTTATTAAAAAGAAAATTTCGCTGCTTGTAGAAATCAAAAGTATTTATATAAAATCTAACTTTGTTTTTCTATTGCGTAAAATATTGACGGATTCAACTTACTTATCAGTGATTGCATCGCAAACGGATGGAGCACA
>JAJXTM010000220.1 GCA_021783875.1 Bacteroidota bacterium | reverse complement strand
ATGCTTTATGAGTCACCATCTTTTCGGAAAAAGCGCAAATAAGGGAGAGTGCATACAACCATGCAGGAGAGAATATGAAATCATAGACCATTCAATTGATAAATCTATGATTATTGGAACAGATTATGTGTTATCGCCTAAGGATTTATGTACTATTGAATTTATTGACCAATTAATTGAATCCGGAATCGATTCTTTTAAAATAGAAGGGAGAAAAAGAAGCCCCGAGTATGTTGCAAAAGTAGTCTCTGTATATAGGAAGGCAATAGACCTTTATTTTGAAGGAAAGCTTACCCCCGAAACAAAAAAAGAACTTTTATCGGAATTAGTAAAAGTATATAATCGAGGTTTTTCATCAGGATTCTATTTTGATATTCCAAGTTCAGCAGAATATGCTGATATATACGGCAGCAAAGCTACAACCCGCAAAGAATATATCGGAAAAGTATTAAACTATTATAAGAAAGCAGGTGTGGTTTTTGTTCTATTGGAATCGGGGAAAATTGCTCTTGAAGATGAAATATTAATTATTGGTTCAACGACGGGAGTTGTATCAACTAAAATTACTAATATTCTTAAAGATGATATTCAATCTTCTGAAGCAGTAAAAGGAGATAAAATCACCTTACCTTGTAACGAGACGGTTCGACCTAACGATGCAGTGTATATTGTAAAAAATATTAAACCGAACGTATAATTTCTTAAACAGACTTTCATTGATTTAAATTCAGTAATGAATTCTTCTTTTTATGAAAAATCATCTCCAAAACGAAAACAGCCTTTACCTAATTCAGCATTCGGAAAATCCGGTTGACTGGTACCCTTGGTGTGAGGAAGCATTTAATAAAGCATTAAAGGAAGATAAACCAATTTTTCTTTCTATAGGTTATTCAACCTGCCATTGGTGTCATGTTATGGAGAGAGAATCTTTTGAGGATCAAGAAATAGCAAATTTAATGAATGAATATTTTGTGTCGATTAAGGTTGATAGAGAAGAGCGACCTTATATTGACAATATTTATATGAAAGTTTGCCAAATGCTTACCGGCAGCGGGGGTTGGCCAATGACAATTATAATGACCCCGGATAAAAAACCATTTTTTGCCGGAACTTATTTCCCAAAGAGAAACCAGTTCCAGCGGATTGGGTTAATGGAACTAATTCCTCAAATTATTGACCTTTGGAACAACAAACGTGATGAAGTATTAAATTATACAAAAGAAATTTCATCTGCGATTATTAACGATTCAACAACTTTGAACGAAATAGAACTTGATGAGTCAATTTTTGACAAAGCTTTTAACGAATTTGTAAAAAGATTTGACAATAATTTTGGAGGGTTTGGTTCTGCACCTAAATTTCCCACACCCCATAATCTATATTTTCTTTTAAGATATTGGAATAGGAGAAAGAATCCCCTTGCACTTAAAATGGTTAAAAAAACACTGATTGAGATGCGAAAAGGAGGGATCTATGATCAAATTGGATTTGGATTTCACCGTTATTCAACCGATAATGAATGGTTGGTCCCGCATTTCGAAAAAATGTTATATGATCAAGCGCTACTTTCGATTGCATATACTGAAGCTTTTCAAATTACCCATGAAGATATTTTCCAAATTTCGTCTGAAGAAATATTATCCTATATCTTGCGAGATATGACTTCCCCTGAAGGTGCATTTTATACGGCGGAAGATGCAGACAGTGATAAAAAAGAAGGTAAGTTCTATTTATGGACAAAAGAGGAAATTCAAAATATACTAACAAAAAGCGAAAATGAGTTTTTAATCAATGTTATGGATGTAAAAGAAGCGGGCAATTGGATGGATCAGTCAGCCGGATCTAATAATGGAACCAATATCCTGAATCTCTCAAAATCTAATTATAATTTATCAAATGATTTAATAAAGCAAATAGAACCAATTAGAAAAAAGTTATTTAATTACCGGGAGACTAGAACTCACCCATTCAAAGATGATAAGATTCTTACTGATTGGAACGGTTTAGTTATTTCTGCATTAGCTAGAGCTTCACAAGCATTCGATAATGAATTATACTGCAAAACTGCGGAAATTTCTGCTGACTTTATTATAAAAAATCTAATAGATAAGGATGGCAGAATATTTCATTCATATAAGAATAGGGTATCCATATTTACAGCTACCGCTGATGATTATGCATACTTTATTTGCGCTTTAATTGATTTATATGAAGCTACTTTTAAGTCTATTTATCTTAAAAAAACAATTCAATTATCAGAATATTTTATTAAACATTATTGGGATTCTATTAATGGTGGCTTTTTCTTTACAAGCGATGATAGTGAATTAATCATTGCAAGACAAAAAGAAATTTATGATGGTGCTGTCCCATCAGCTAATTCTGTATCAATTCTAAATTTATTAAAATTGTATAAATATACCGGAAACTCAATTTATGAAAACTTTGCTTTTAAAATAATTAAAGCATTTTCGAATCAAATTAATAAGTCACCAACAGCCTATACGCAAGCATTGACAGGATTAGACTTTGCCTTTGGAGATTCTTATGAAATTGTCATAGCAGGAGAAAAAGGGACTAAAAATTCAGCGGATATAATCAGGGAATTCAGGACAATATTTCTGCCTAATAAAATAATAATTTTTAAGTCACCCGATGACAATGAGATACTGGATATTGCACCTTTCATTACTAATCAAAATCCGATAGATAATAAGACAACCTTATTTCTTTGTCAGAATTACAATTGCAATCTGCCTTTAAATGAAATGGGACAAATTAAAGTTGCAATTTCAAGGCTATTGGGACACCATTTCTGATATCCCGCATCAGAATATTTTATACTTTTATTTTATCATTACCATCTTTTTAACATCTGAGAACACTCTTCCTCCCGAATTTGAAGTTGCTTCAACTCTATAGATATAAACTCCTGAAGCAAGTTTAGCCGCATTCCAAACAACTTCATGAGACCCGGCTGATTCGGTATTATTTATTAATTCAATTACTCTTTGTCCGAGAATATTGTAAATATCCAACTTCACCTTGCTATCTACCGGCAAAGCATATCTTATTACAGTCGAAGGATTAAATGGGTTTGGATAGTTTTGATATAGCGAAAACTCAGAAGGAATATTTTTAGGTGTTTCTTTAACCGCAGTTAATTGAGTATTTGATAAAACTAAGACTTGTGCACTAGTAGCAGGGATTGTAACCTGGTAATTCTTTAACGCAGTGCCCGAAACAGAATAAGAAATATTGTTCAATTCATCATTCAAGAAATAGGAGGATGTTGAGTCAAAAGCTAATTTATTGAGAGGTACTGAAATATTGGTTGTTTGTGAGGTCGATCCGAAATTAATATTTACTATAACATTATTATTTCCGCTCCTTCTCAGATAAGAATAGACTTGGTTTGGAGTAGTATTTATTATGCGAAGGAAATCACCTTTTGTTAGGGCAGGATTATCTTTTCTAATATTAATGAGATTTGAATAAAATGGACGCAATCCATCCGGGTCAGACCAATTTATATTACCACGGTAAGTCAATTCTCCTACTTCTTGTCCCGCATATAATTCAGGAACTCCCGGTATAGTCATCAAAAGGTCTGCTGCGGCTTTAGTGTCCGCAACTCCGAATTGATTTATAAATCTTTGTTCGTCTTGATTTTCAAGATATCTGAACTGCGTGGCATTTGGCGGAAATTGGTTATTATTTAAATAGAAATTAATTGTTGAATCTAACTGATTAATATTGCCGGTAGCATTAAAAATTCCCTTCATTTGAGCAAACCAATTCCAATCATATCCAGCATCAAATTTAGCATTAAAATATTGCGGTTTGGAAGCATCAGCTTCACCTAATAAGAATATATCGGGTTTTATAGTCTTAAGTTGTGCCCGAAATGCTTGCCAATAAGCAGGACCTGAGGGGCGAAGATCGTTAACTCCCCAGGCAACATCGCATCTAAACCCATCTATTTTAAAATTTTCAAGCCAATATTTTGCCATTCGCAGCAAGTAATCTCTGGTTGATACTGCTTCATAATTAATTGAAGGGAGGTCAACCCAAGTTGCATAGTATTCATAATTATTACTTTGATCCCATTCATAAAAAGGGTAATACGGAGAATTTTGTTTAAACTTATTCGCATCAAGCATAAATGGATGAAGATCAGAGGTATGATTCACAACGTAGTCCATAATTACTCTTATGCCGAATTGATGAGCGGTATTAACTAAATTACTAAAATCCTGCTTTGTTCCGTATTGCGGAAGAATTCCATAATAATCCGTAATTGCATATCCAGGATTATCAGGTCCTAAATTATTTGTTGTGGGATGTATAGGTAAAAGCCAGATACAATTAATGCCCAACTGTTGAAGCTGCTGCATTTGTGATGTCAGAGCATTTATAGTTCCTGATGAACTAAATGTTCGTAAAAACACACAATAAATTACAGCACTGTCCACCCAAGCAGGGTGCCAAACACTCATATTGGGTATATAAGCTGAATCACTCACAATAAAGACGCTACGAGCCCAACCAGTATCCTGATTAGAATTGACAGATTTCAATGTAAAATAATATTCTCCCTTTGCTGATGGGGCGGAAAATGAAATTGAAGAGCTATTCGCATTTGAAATATTTACTTGTGCGGGATTTGCGGCGTCCTGGCTCCAATGATAACTAAGGGTTGTCCCATCCGGATCTATAGTACTGTCCCCACTCATTGTAAC
>JAJXTM010000219.1 GCA_021783875.1 Bacteroidota bacterium | reverse complement strand
TGATTGATTTTTCTGTACCGTAAAAATCTTTTTGTTTCATACTAGCGACTCTGGTCTTCGATCCCGATACAGGCCAAGGTTTCATCATTTTATGCGGATGTTTTTGTGCAAATTTTTTAACCGAAGCAGCTGCACGTCTATCTGAATTTCCTTCCCGCAAAACCGGATTTACAGCCGAACCTAATATTTTAGCATATCTTGTTTTTATTTCTTTTTCTTCATCATTTTTTGGTTCTTCAGGATAATCGGGAATTTTATATCCTTTTCCTTGCAATTCCTTTATAGCAGCATGCAATTGAGGTATAGAAGCACTTATATTGGGAAGTTTAATTATATTAGCATCAGGCAGCTGAGTGATTTTTCCTAGTTCACTCAAATAATCAGGGATTTTCTGCTTTTCAGTTAATTTATCGGGAAAGTTAGCTATAATTCTTCCAGCAAGGGAGATATCTTTAAGTTCAATCTCGATGCCCGTTCCTTTTAAAAATGATTTTACTATTGGCAGCAAACAATAAGTTGCCAAAGCCGGAGCTTCGTCAATTTTTGTCCACATTATTTTTGTTTCCATTTATATACCCACTTAATGTTAAAAAAATTAAATTGTAAATTTTATACAATATTTTAAAATACCGAATCTTTCGCAATTATTAAAATAAATTAATAAAGTATCCCTTAAAAAGTAGATATTTTTCGGATTTTGAATTAAGTCATTTAAAACAAAAAATGCGAAAACAACAACGTTTCCGCATTTATAAGTGGGCAGAGAGGGAATTGAACCCCCGACACAAGGATTTTCAGTCCTTTGCTCTACCGACTGAGCTATCTGCCCTAAATTTTAGAAGCACAAAAATAGAAATAATTCTTCTAATCTCAAAAAATTGTATCTATATTTAGAAAATATTATTTAAAAACTCCGATTATTCTCCATGATTTGTAAATCTTTAAAAAAATAGCTAATTACATATTTTAATTTCGATGTTAGATTTATATCACAATTATCATTTTTTTTCCTTTATATTTGTATGATAGATATTAAAGATTAATTTTATAATATTGAGAATAATTAATTTCAATATAATACTAAGAAAAATTGCATCATTGAGAATATATTATAGACATCTTAAGTTACATTAAACCACTTCAAAATAGTTTCGGACCATAATTATCTTTTTTACGATAGAATATATTTTTAAACCTTTTTTAGAATTATGAGTAAAATTAGCTTAGTATTTTTATCTTTAATATTATTTCAAGTGACTAAATATTCTTCTGCATTTTGTCAAGAAAATTTTTTAGTTAATAAAGATTCAAGTTATCAATTAGAACAAAAAGATAAAGATTCTGAAATAAAACTTGACAAAAATGTTACATGGTACCAAATGGTCACAAACATTCCTAAAGACTATGCTAATTTTTTCACTGAGGCAACAAATGATAAAATGATCCCAAGTTATATTGGAATTGCAGCTCTTACCGGATCATTGATGACAATTGATCAAAAAACATGGTCATTTCAACGCCGATTATATTTGCACTCGCCTTTAGATAATAAGACATCAAGTTTTGTGGTTAATTTTGGAAATGGGACTTATCAATTTCTTGGAGCAGCTTTATTTGCAGGTTCAGGATTAATATTTCATGATGAGACAGCTTTACGAACGGGCAGTAACATTGCAGAAGCTGTATTGACTACTGGAATATTCGTCCAAGTACTTAAAAGAATTGCCGGAAGAGAAAGCCCGATTGCATCTTCAGAGACTGGTGGTGACTGGCAATTTCTTCCTAGTATTAAACAATATCAAAAGAATCAACCGAAATATTATTCATTTCCATCCGGACATTTATCTACAGCGACAGCAGTACTTACAGTAATTGCAAATAATTATCCCAATGAAAAATGGATAAAACCTGTAGGTTATCCGCTTCTTGCGATACTTGGATTTTCCTTAGTCAATAAAGGAATGCACTGGTATAGTGATTTGCCCTTAGCCTATTTCTTAGGGTTTACTTTCGGCAATATTGTAGCACCGGTTAAAAGTTCAATACCATCAAATTCTTCTTCTGAAGATAAGCCAAAATTAACTATATTTCCTTCGGTGGGATTAAACGACCTAAATTTTAATATTTTATATAATTTTTGAATTACGAAATTGGGTAAAGGTTAATTATTATGCGAACAATTTACTTACGGAAAGAGGAGAATGGTTTTATTAGAAAGATATTAATTGATATGGCATATCTAGTCAGTCATAAATTGATTCGTCTTCCTAAATATTATTTCGAAGAAAACCTTTATCTTCCGTATAAGAAATTGGGATCCGGAATTAATATAGAAAAATATTTTTTGCTCAAGGATAGAATAACTTTTGAGGATAATAATTTTTATTACTTTAAATTTCCTTTTAAATCCGAAGAAGTAATTGAATTTGCTGATTAAGTAGAAATCACCACTTAGAAAAATGAATTTTCTGAACATATCCAAATTAAAATCCAATTTGCCTAAAACCCCTGGAATATTAAGAAAAGAGAAATATTTTAATTCTGCAGTATTAATCCCTTTAATATTTCTTAATGGAGAATATAGTTTATTATTTGAAAAAAGAGCTGTCGATATCCGACAAGGAGGAGAAATATGTTTTCCGGGAGGTGAATATGATTCTTTACTAGATAAAAGTTATATAGATACGGCAATTAGGGAAACTGTTGAAGAAACTGGTATTGAAAAAGCAGCAATAGAATTACTTGGTCAACTTGATACATTTATCGGTCCAATGGGTGTTACGGTTGATCCATTTATAGCAATCATTAATATTAAGGATATCAATGATTTGCCATTTGATAAAAATGAAGTTGAAAAATTATTTACAGTACCGATATCATTTTTTGTAAATAACCCACCGGAAATATACTACGTTAAATTAAAATTTCATCCTGAAGAAATTGATAAAAATGGCAATACCATCATAACATTTCCTGCTGACGAGCTTAAATTACCAAGTAAATATTCTAAACCATGGCATGGGAAAAAACATGAAATATTTGTTTATAAAACAAATGGTGAAATAATTTGGGGAATCACTGCTGAATTAATTCGTGAATTTATTGATAAAATATAAACTTAATCCTAATTTTTTATATAATATTTATTGATTTATTTTATCTTCTTCTATGTTTTTCGAAAATATTATTTACTTTTCATTAAATTATTTTTTAATCCATTCCATCTATCAATAAGTTTGTGAAGCTGCTTGCTGTAATAAGAATATACGTTCAACTGCCCTTGAGTCGGTGCCGTATCAGCGCTTTGAACCTCTGAAACTAATCCAGAGAAAATTCCGGAAATAGTACTTAGGCTTATCTTTCCTTTATCGGTAATTTCTAAAAGCGAATCTATATCCCGCGGCACAATTATTCCGTTATTATTTTTTATTTTCATTTCAATTTTATCGTAAATAGAAACAGTCTGGGTTAAAGCTGAGTCAATTTTCTGTGAAAGTTCAAGCTGTTTTTGTAAATCACCATTTGAACAATGGGCACGCGGATCCATCTTCACAGTAAACTGTTTTGTATAAGATTTCCCATCAACATTAAGAATTGCAGAATATTCTCCGGGCAGGACTAATGCTCCTTCAGGCATAAGCGGTGTACCGTCTAACCAAATACCGGCAATAGAATAGCTATAGTGAAGAGACTGTGGTCTATTATATCTCAAATCCCAAATGATTCTATGCATCCCTTGTTCATTAGGCAAGGGAATTTCTTTTGCAACCCACTCCTTTTCAAAATATCTATTTGAAGGCAATTTTTTAAAAGTTTCCTCACTTGAAAATTGTCTAATTATTTTATCTTGCGAATCTTTTATTGTTAGAGTAATTATACTTGCATCTTTATTCAGATAATAATCAATTATTGCACCATCAGGTGGATTCTTCCCAAGGGGTGTTTCATGCGGCCATGGAGTATCTCTATTCTCATTTCCGCGTATTCTATAACATGATTCAGGTTTAAACAGATGATCTTCAATAGAATTCAAACCAGTTGATAATTCCCTCAAAGGTTCTATATCATCAAGAATCCAGATTGCCCTGCCCTGAGTAGAAGCAATTAAATCATTATCATGGATTAATAAATCAGTAATATCGGTTGTCGGAAGATTCAATGATAATTTCTGCCATTTTAGACCATCATTAAAAGAGAAATATACTCCTCGATTTGTTCCAGCGAACAACAAACCTTTTTGTTTAATGTCTGATCTTACAACATTTACATATTCATTATCAGGTAAACCATTTATGATTTTAATCCAAGAATTACCAAAATTATTAGTTTTAAATATCAAAGGAGACATTTCTCCCAACCGGTGAACATTGATGGCAACATAAGCAGATTTATCTGAAAACGGCGATGGATCTATTGCGCTTATCTGAGACCAAATTGGAAATTGATTAGAAGTTACGTTTTTCCAATGTCTCCCATTATCCAAGGTTAATTGAATTAGTCCATCATCAGTACCGATCCAAATTTCATTTTCTGAAATTGAGGATGGAGCGATAGTAAATATAACACCATAGCCTTGCCTAATGTGACGGTTCATCTCATTTGCATTATCCAAATTCGTTAAAGAAGAATCCAATGATAGGTCTGGACTAATAATATTCCAATTATTACCGTTATCGGTAGAAGCAAATAAATATTGAGAAGCAAAATATAGTGTATGCTTACCTTTCGGAGAAAATACCAAAG
>JAJXTM010000218.1 GCA_021783875.1 Bacteroidota bacterium | reverse complement strand
GCTTGCGAATTTAACTTGTTTTTTTCAACATCTTTGCAATATATAATAATCGTTTTATTTCTAGAAAATTAAAATATTGGTCCATTTTCGAAAGATTGATTATAATGCTATTTTAAAGTTACTGTAAGTTGAAGTTTCATAATAGTTTAAAAGAAACAAGTGTACGGGTCTATGATAATTTTCGAAAATCGATTTTCGATACAAAAATCTTTATTGATAAGTCGTTTTATTAAAGTTATTTACAGAATGCAGGAAAATAATTTTTTTTATAAGTCCTTTAATTATAGGTGTTTCCTATAATATACATTATAGGAAATCATTTCGCAAAAAAATGGAGATCATCTTTTGGGCTCTTTTTTAATCGCCATTTTATTTCACCAATTATTTCTTTTTTCGATCAGATTATTTGCTCTCAAAAAGAAATTTGGGTTTTTAAGGGCTGACTATTTAAGTCTTTATGCAGTATTCTAAAAATATAGTGGTTTGAAACAACAGGAAAAAAATTGAATTTAATCAGGCGCTTAATAAATTAACTATGGATTGAATTGATACGTATAATTAAAACCCTTAATCCACCCGTAAACAATGCCTAAAATTATAAATGAAAATGAAGCAATTTTAGCAGGAGTATAAGTAGGTGCAGTCTCATAATGCTGTAGTCCACTTGAATTATAAGTAGTTGGAGTAAGTTGTATAGCAACTACTCCTGCAAAAACCCCGAATATTGATCCTCCAATGAATCCCGGTATTACTCCCAGCCAATGATTTTTATCACTAATATTCCTAATATTATTTATTGATGTAACATCTTTCAGAGTAATTATTTTTGTAAATGAAAACTCTAATGAATCCCGATTTCCTTTTACCTGCTCTGCCTGGTACTTTTGTCCATCATTTAATATAATTAAAGCAGTTGTATGACTTTGATTAGTAAAGTTTACTCCTTTTATATCTGATAACGCAATCTTCTTTATCCCGGATTTAATTTCTTCTCTAGGAAAATAAAGTGTATCATTTTCTATTGCCGCACCATTACTCAAAAAAAATGAACTATCGTTTGATAAAGTAACTTTGATAGCCTTGTCTTTTGCTGACTTATTAAAGTCTTCATAAAATTTATCTCTTGAAGAGAAATCACTCACTTTATAAGTTGAATAACAACCTGTTAATATTAGAAAGAATATCGATGAAATTATATAAATTATTTTCATAAATTTCCTTTAATTAATGTGTTTCCTATAATATACATTAGAGGAAATCATTTTGCTTATTATATCCTCTTCTATTTGGAATAGAAGTTCTTGGTGCCGGTCTAATGAATTCATAAACTTTCCACTTCCGATATTTTTTCTAAGAATATATTGCTGTTTCAAAGTTTCTCTATAAGGATAAGTATAAGAATTATTCCTAGTATTCCACCACCTCAAATACCAATATTCTAAAGTAGAAACAAATATTTCATTTTTATCTATTTTCTTTACTTTCATTGAAATAACCCTATAGGTAGATGGATTCATCCAATTAGTGATAACCCATCCCCTTTCTTTGTGCCGTAAAATCACATGCATAATCTCTCTTTTTGCAGGGCAGGACTGGCAATAGCATTTATTCAATTCTTCGTCCTCAATTATTTCCGGTAAAGTAAGATAAGCTTGAAACTCCATTTCAATAGCTTCTGCAACAACCCGCTCAATATAATCTTTAATATCGCTTTCGGTTAAACTATAAATTGCGTTTATTTCTTTTGAAGTGTCTCTTATTAAAATTGAATATCCACCGACATCTGGATACTTTTCCGGTTCATCAAAATAAATATTTTTAAGTTCTTTTTTATGTATTATTTTAAAAACAAATTTTATATCTCGGCCTGGTCTTAAATAAAATCTTCTTAATTTATCTTCAACCTCAAATTTAAACTGCGCTGTTCTAACGCTTGGAAGTTTAATAAATTCTGAATTAAAGCGAGGATTAAATAGTTTGTTTAAACAATCATTAAAAAACAGCCACTGAAGAGAATGTGGCTTTGTAATTAATGCTTTGTTCGATATTAAAGATTCCATTTCGTGTTTAATATTATCTTTTAAAGAACGAATAGTTTTTAATGAAAGATATTCCATAAACGAATCCAATTTTAATTTCCAATTGGAAATTAACAAACAGCAGATATTGAATCAATAATAATTATTAAACAATTTTCATGTGTCAAAAAATCGTTTTATCAAAGTTGCTGAACAAAAAATATATTAGAATAAAGTTTAAAAAATGTTTACATGTTTTCTCACTGGTATAGAAATTAAAGAAGATGAAGCATATCTGCTTGATATCGGCGCTGCGCGAACAGTTATTAGAGAATTAAAAAACAAAGCATTCGCTTTAGAAAAATTAATTAACGAACTCAGCCAAACTGATAAAACCGAAGTTAAAGATTATAGTACCGGCAGGACTATTTTAAAGAGAAGAAGAAGGCTTGTGTGCCAACAAATTGCCCAAGCATTTTCAAACTCTTATCCTGAAAGCAATATTTTTATCAACTGGCGCAAATGGATTTCAAAAAAATAAGTAAAAATGCTAAAAAAGCAATTGCTAAAGCGAATAAAAGGGACGGTATAATCTTTTGTAATATTTCTCTTTGGGAAATAGCCATGCTGATTAAAAAGAAAAGATTAATTATCGATATTCCATATTTTGAATTTATTAAATTGTTGAAAGCGTCCAAGAAATATATATTCCAGGATTTGACTCCTGAAATAGCCGGTTTGTTGGTGGATTTACCTTCAGAAATCAATCCCGACCCGGCTGATAGGATTATTTGTGCCACTTCTATTTTAAGCAAATCTCCTTTGGTCACAGCAGATAAAAATTTAAGAAAAGCTAAAAGTGTGAAGACTATTTGGTAAAAAATGAAAAGAAAACCCGCTTCGAATCCGTCATTGTCAGATAGATTTATTTTAAAAAATCTTTTTGAAGTAGTTCACTAATTATTTATCTTAAAATGTGATAATAAAACAAAATTCTAATTAGCTTTTAAAATAGAAGTCATTTATTTTAGTGTCGAGGATATCTATTCTTAAAAAGAATTCAAAAGAAAAATCACTTACTCGATTTTTTCTGATATTAGGGGAAAAGCTGCTAATCAAATAAAAATTATGGCTGATATAAAAACGATATTACGGGAACTAAGTGTAATTCTAGGGTATATTCTTTCTAAATATAAATTAAAATTCGCAGATGATTATATAGATGTAAAAACTTATTTAGAATTCATTAGAAAGTACTGTAAGAATATTAATGAATGTAATACCGAAATTAAAAAAATTGAAGCTGAGAATGATTTTATTATTCACAAGGACATTATCAAAAATGGATTAAAGCTCGGGAAACTTTTATTTGAAAGACTTAATCTTGAAGGTGATATTTACTGGTTAGGTTCAAAAGTAAATTCAAAGTATCCATTTGATATAAAAATAGGCGAAACAGGGATTTCATTAAAAGAAGATAGCTACATTTTAAAAAACCCATCTTTTTCAGATTATTTAAATGCTTTAGTTCAACCGGTCCAACCTTTTAAAAAGATCCACGTATTTAGAAAGTTCGCTCCGAATGAATTTAAAGATTGGTTTGATTACACATATTTAAAGTTAATCGAAGAATATAATAAGCATAAAATTAATGAGACAATTTTTGAATACTCCAAACGGGGAACTTACATAAAAAAAGGATACGAAGGGTTACTTTTTGGAGATAAGAATAACGAAATTATAATAGGAATTAACGAAAATCTTGATGAAGTTTCTTTCAATTCACGGATTGGAGGTAATATTTTTGAACATACAGTAAGCAAATGGATAAAAGAAAACCTGGAAAAAAAAGATGCTGTATATGAAAAGTTTAAAAAGAATTGCTCAGTAAAAGCAGGTGAAAATTTAAAGAACTACATATTTGAAAATTTGAATATAAATTTAAATGCAATTTTAGAATTATTCCAAATTTATGATAAACCGTATTATTTCGGAAAAAGTTACGGCAAAATATTTTTATACAAAGTTCCAAGTAACACTGAATGTAAAGTAAAGTTAGTTGACATGGAAATTAAAGTTCCAAAATCGCAATTAAATGTTTATTTTACGTTTGAAATTTCAAATAGCAACGGATTAAATAGTATAATATTCAGAGTTGAATGCAGATATTCACACGGTCAATTCAAAGGAGTTCCTGAAGCCAAGTTATATTATACAGACAATATTAATCAACTTAAAAATCTTTATAATGTTATTGAATAATTTAATATGCAAACTAAAAGAATAATAACCGGAACAGAGTCCAGCTCTTTTGGAACAAACGGAAGAATTAACCATGATAGTTCGAAGTTCTATAATTCAAAACTTTATTCGGAACTGGAAGGTAATGAAGTTTTAGATAAAACAGAATGCGAATTACCGAAAGAGTTTATTAATAAGATAATCCTCGGTTCAGCCGAAAATATGAAGGAACTTCCGAACAACTCGATTCATTTAATGATTACCTCTCCTCCTTATAATGTATCAAAAGAATATGACCAAGATCTTTCACTAAAAGATTATTTGAAACTTCTCGAAAATTCCTTTAAAGAAACTTATCGAGTTTTAATAAATGGCGGGCGTGCATGTATTAATGTAGCCAACCTTGGGCGTAAACCATATATACCATTGTCAGACTATATCTCAAAGATTATGATTAATCTTGGATTCAATATGCGCGGAGAAATAATATGG
>JAJXTM010000217.1 GCA_021783875.1 Bacteroidota bacterium | reverse complement strand
GGATTACCAACAACCAAAGCATAATCTGGAATATCTTTAGTTACAACTGTCCCTGCGCCTATCATTGAATGTTTACCTATAATATTTCCGCAAATTATTGTTGCATTTGCTCCAATTGAAGCACCTACCTTTACCAAAGTCTTAATATAATTTTGCGTTCCAACTTGAGGATATTTGCATTTAGGATCTAATATATTTGTGAATACCATTGAAGGTCCGCAGAAAACATAATCCTCCAAAGTTACTCCTTCATAGATCGAAACATTGTTCTGAATCTTACAATAATCACCTATTTTAACATTATTTGCAACATTTACATTTTGACCTATAGTACAATCCTTCCCAATTTTAGCATTCTTCTGAATATGGCTGAAGTGCCAAATTTTTGTCCCTTCTCCTATTTCGCAAGGTTCGTCTATATATGATGATTCATGAACATAATAATTGCTCTGATTCTCCATCTTATTTTATTCCTAATACTTTTTTTGCAAATGGATGAATAACAGTTCGATTCTCAGTAATCTTTTCATTTCTAATTTTATAAACTAGTTCAACCGATGGACGTGTTGTTTCTATTCCGAATCCCTTCCCATCTAAAGTCTCACTGTATACTTTAGTATGGAGATCAGTAAAACCTTCCGTAAATTCAACCTCTTTGTCATCGACCTTAATTGATCTGAAAGTAGACTTACCATTTTTAATCACTTCTGTAGGCAGATCATTTCTATCAGTTGATAAAAACCATTTCACATTTGCTTTTTCCAATTCAATATAACCTGACATTTTATCTTCGGAAGAGTAATGAACTTCGACTTTACTCATGCTCCCGAAGTACCACATCAATAAATCAAAAAAATGAATGCCGATATTTGTTGCAATTCCCCCGCTTTTATGCTGGTCACCCTTCCAAGAAAATTTATACCATGGTCCCCTCGAAGTTATATAAGTTAAGTCAACTTCATGAATCTTAGATTCTTCTCGCAGCAGTTTATTTTTCAACTCAATAAGCGAAGGATGAACTCTTAACTGAAGAATTGTGTTTACTTTTCCTTCTGAATCATTCTCAAGTTCCTGTAAGGCATCAAGATTCCACGGATTAAGTACTAGCGGCTTTTCACATATTGCATTTGCACCTAATCGTAATGCTAATCTTATATGGGCATCGTGTAAATGGTTAGGTGAACATACTGTAAGATAATCAATTTTTCCCTCCGATCCTGTTCTTCTTAATTTTTCTAAATGCCTATCGAATCGCTCGAACTCACTGAAAAAAGAAGCATTTGGGAAATATCTATCTAATATACCAACCGAATCATGCGGATCCATCGCTGCAATTAATACATTTCCTGTATCTTTAATTGCCTGCAAATGTCTTGGTGCTATATAACCAGCAACTCCTGTAATCCCAAAATTCTTCATAAATTCTAACTCCTATCCAATAGCTTCAGAATTTCTCAATTTCATTTTTTTGATCTCAAATATGCTGGTGATTATTAAACTGAGAACTACCAGAGAACTTAATATTAATGCTAAATATTTGCTAACATAAAAGCTTGTCGGAGCGTAAATAAATTTAACTTTGTGCATACCTTTAGGAACAACAATCCCCATAAAACTATGATTAACTTTATAAATCAAAGTCTTATTCCCATCTATATAAGCCTTCCAGCCAGTTGGCAGATAGGTATCACCAAAGAAAAGAAAATTATTCCCAGTTGCTTTGACATTCAAATTGATAGTCTCATCTTTATATTCAGTAATATCTACAAGTGCCGTTGAATCAGGTTTATTAAGCTGGGGAACAGTGCCATTAATAAATGCTATATTTTTAGGATCGAATGCGTTCGTTTTTATCTCATTCAATACTTCTAGACCTGAGAGTGAATCTACTTTATCTACAAAATAAATTCTGGGAAGTGCGTTGTTATTTTTATACACAATTTCCTTTCCTTGTTGAAATATGGGGGTAAATCCCGGATATGGGATTTGCTGATCAGCAACTATATATCTTACATTCAGCATTCTCCAAAGAGTCGGATTAACTGGGCCGATTACATCCATAATGTCTTGATAAGAGCGTGGTTTGATGCCTGAATATCCGTAAAAATCCTCAAGCATAAAGTAAGCATTATAATTTGAATTATTACTTAATGATCCTAAAGATCGGTCTTGTTTTATATTCAACATTCTAAATGGCTCTTTGTCATTCTGATTTTTAATTGCTGTCACATAGTCCGGAGTGTTGAACATATTTTTTATGTCCGGATTATTTGCATACTTTTCATCCCGAGAATCAATTCTAAAAAGATCAAAGATTGATAATATAATAATAGCTGCTACTAAAACATCTTTGCTAATCTTTGAATTTATATAAACATGAGCTAACCAAAATGTGATTGCTATTAAAGCATTAGCAATTAACAGATCGTTAGTAAACATATCGGACATATACGATGATAATGCAGAAAATTGTTGTGACATTTGTGGTTGAGATTGTTGAATACTTGCAGAATAATCATTTACTCTTCCAACAAACCAATCTGAGATAGGTCCTTTCAAAACCATAGAAACAACAAATAATCCGGTAGAAACAAATGCGATATTCTTAATTATCTTTATTATTCTAATAGCTCTATTTTCCCTTAATGAGATTATTTTCATCAACCCAAAACCGGCAAGTATTGGGAAACTAAGTTGTACAAGTACTAAAATCATCGAGGGTACTCTGAATTTGTCAAAGTATGGTAGATGATAGAAAAGAAAATTAAATAATATTGAAAAATTTTTGCCGAAAGATATAAGCAAAGAAATAATTACTAAAATTCCAAAGAATTGTATAATTGGTTCACGCCATCTTGTTATCATAGCAAACAAACCAAGTACTAAAATTATAATGCCCATATACATCGCCACGTCAACAAAAGGCATTTGCCCAAAATATGTATTCACATCTACTGGCTGATTATTGGATAAAGGTCCTTCGTATGTTGAACCTCCGAAGCCATAATATGATGGTATTACAAAAGTTAATACTTCGCCGGGTGAAAATGACCACATAGTATGATAATCATAATATTCCGATGACGAAGGATTGTCTGTACCTGCACCTTTTTCCACAATACTTTTTCCGCCTCTGGTTGAATAAGGTGTATATTGATAAATTTGAGTAATGTTGTCTGCTTGAATTAACAAAGCTATTGTCGCTGCAATAACAAATAAACCGGCAGTCTTTAACAAATTTTTTTGTTGATCTTTTTCCTTTTTATATAGTGCACTTAGGAGGAAATAAATAAAATAAATAGCAACGGAAAAGAATATGTAAAATATTATTTGAGCATGGAAACCTTGAAGCATTAATTGAAGCGCAATTATTAGTAGTAAGAAATCTATTAGCCCAATTTTTTTTTTCATTCTAAATAATAAAAGATATACTAAGGGGAAAATACAAAGAGAAGTCAACTTTGTAACATGACCGATATAAAGGAAAACAATTATACCTGTACTAAATGCTGTTGATATTGAAGTAAATAAGCTGACCAAAGTATTTTTGGTTAGATATTTCATAAGCAAAAAAGAGGTGATTCCAAGTACAATTAAAAAGAATGTCCATGTTACATACTCGACTGAGAATAAATCGGTATAAAATACCCGTATCTGGTTATATATATCGGCTATGACATTAAACCAAACAGTGCCGGTCCCTAAGGCATAAGCGGGCATGCCACAAAATATCAGTGGATTCCATAGTGTAAAGCCATCTTTGTGATTCAATATGTAAGGTGTCATGCTCTTACTTGAGATGATATCCCCAGATTCAAAAGTTTTACCTCCAAAGTATAATGGATTTAGAAAAGCAAGAAATAGTATAATTATTACCAATATTACAGCTAATAAATGGTATTTCTGTGGGAGCAGCTCATCCAAATTAAATTTTGCTATTAAACTGTTTGATTCAGTCTTTTTGTTTCTTGATACTTTAGTTGTTTTAGCCATAATTTTTTATATATAATTATAATTAAAATTTTAACTTATGTTACTATTTCTTAACTATAAAATTTATCCCCGCACCAACTTCATTGCTTCCTGAATAATCCGCATACATCATTATAAAAGTGAACGGGAAAGTAAATAAATAATACACCGGTAAAAGTATTAAAAATATTTTAGAAATATTAACTAATTGTATGGGATATTTTATTCCCAGTCGCCAAGCTTTGTCTCCCCATTTACCGTAAGTGTACCGGGAACGGTAAATAGTAAATCCTAAAGGCTCCAATTTTGACTGCAGATCATGAAATGAATATCCTTCCCTTGCATGCTCGCTTATAAAGCTTTCTTCCGATTCATCATGTACATCGCTCCCGCCATAAATTGACGGCGTGTTGATTAATAAAAAACCTCCAGGCTTTAAAGCCTTATAAAAATTCCGGAATACCGCTATATCATCAACGATATGTTCCATAACATCAACTGAAACTATTAAATCAAATTTGCTTTCATAATTTATAATTGTTAAATCTTCAACTGCAAATGATACATTTAGGATATTTTGAGATTCGAAAAATAGTTTACAGTCTTCTATCCATTTTTCTTTGACATCAATTGCTTTAATTTGGTTAGGTAATAATTTTTTCGACATATAATAAGAGTACTGCCCATAACCAGTACCGGCATCGTAAATGGAGATTTCTTTATCACTGAATACTTTTCGTAAATTGATCAATTCCCTTCTCACATACCATGACCGGAGGAACATAATGTCCAAGATTTTATAAAAAACTTTCCT
>JAJXTM010000216.1 GCA_021783875.1 Bacteroidota bacterium | reverse complement strand
CTATTTGCCGTTAAATTCTACCGGTATTACAACTTCCACTTTCACCGGCTTACCTTTTATTGTTCCCGGTTTAAATTGTGTGTAAAATACAGCAATCTTTGCTGATTCATTGCAGCCGTAACCGATACCTTGTATCACCTTAGCATAATTAACCTCACCATATTCGTCAATATCGGCTAAAACTTTTACGACGCCAACAATTTTATTTTTTTTTGCTTCGGCAGAATAAACCAGCTTATTCAGGATAGTCTGCATCCCTCCGACCGGTTCGGGCATTACATCCGCTTTTGTCAAATAATCAGAATTATCAAATTCACTTTTTTTGACCTTTGATTCTGCTGACTCTATATTAAAAGTTTTATTCGAACTTTGTGAATTAGTTTGAACATTAGCAATAAGATTTTGGCTGGTATCGATAACTTCCTTTTGCAAAATTCCGGAAATGTAATTAATATCTTTTACATAATTTCCGTTTGTGTCATATATCGAAGTAGCTCCCTCTCGTCTCCCGTTTTCAATAGTATAAAGTTCCTTTAGTTTCCCGTTTTCATAATATTCTTTTACTACTCCGTCGACTGCACCGTTACTATAATTTAACTGCTGTTTTATATTTCCGTTTGAATAATAAAATTTTGCCAAACCTTGGCGGATATTATTTGAGAATGTTATCTCTGTTTTTACTGTCCCATCACCGTAATATGATTTTATTAAACCATCTTGAGCGAGTAAAATAACGCCAGAAAATAAAATTAGGAGTGCCGTTAGCTTAAATAGCATAAAATTATATTTCATTTTAAAAATTAAAATAGGTGTTAAATTTACTAAATCTGCAATTTTATAAAAATATAAATTAATATATCTATTTTGCGAAATATATTTTTCATCAACTTGTAATAGAATATCTAATTGTTTATTATTTTACTTGCATATATTTAAGTATTATTATTTATTACCCAAATTCAATTATAAATTTATTTAAGATTGACCGGAGTTTTATGCCCAATACACCCCACACAGAAAAACATTTTACCTCGACTGAGACAGTCAGAGATGTTGTTATAGGAATGTCTGATGGACTTACGGTTCCTTTTGCATTAGCTGCAGGATTAACAGGTGCTGTAGCAGCAACTCATGTTGTAGTAACCGCAGGATTCGCTGAAATTGCTGCCGGATCTATAGCAATGGGTCTCGGAGGATATCTTGCAGCAAAGACTGACCTGCAGCACTACAATTCCGAAAGGCAAAGAGAAATTGACGAGACAATTCATCTACCACACGTAGAAATAGATGAGGTTGAAGATATTTTTAGAGGTTATGGATTAAGTGAAGAGCAAATAAAACCAATTTCAAATTCGCTCTCAAAAAATCAAGAAAAATGGGTTGATTTTATGATGCGATTTGAGCTGGGACTGGAAGCGCCCGACCCAAAACGCGCATTAAAAAGCGCTTTGACCATTGCTTTGTCTTATATTGTCGGAGGACTAATTCCTCTGGCTCCCTATATTTTTCTTAAAAATATTTTAATATCACTTTATGTTTCTGTTGCAGTCACTTTAGCTGCTTTATTTGTTTTCGGATTTATAAAAGGAAAATTTACGGGAATTAACCCGCTGCGCGGCGGAATGCAAACCATTACCATTGGTGGTTTAGCAGCAGCTGTAGCATTT
The DNA here is from genome assembly GCA_021783875.1 of Bacteroidota bacterium. Classification (GTDB taxonomy): domain Bacteria; phylum Bacteroidota; class Ignavibacteria; order Ignavibacteriales; family Ignavibacteriaceae; genus FEN-1297. Next base: position 3,135 of record JAJXTM010000216.1, on the reverse strand, counting down.
TTAATCGCCAGATTAATCTCCTGATAATTAAAGGCAAAGATGATTAAATTTCTTCCTTTAGGCGGAGCAGGCGAAATAGGTGCCAATAGTTACTATATTAATATTGGCGGAACAGGTATTGTACTTGACTGCGGGATGCATCCTCTGAAAATAGGATTAGAAGCTTTACCAAAATTCGATTTAATAACGGATTTACCGGTTGACTATGTACTAATTTCTCATGCTCATCAAGATCATTTAAGCGCCCTTCCTTTCTTAGTGCAAAGACATCCTTATATTAAAATTATTACTACTCCCCAAACACGTGGAATTGCAGAGCTGACTCTTCATAATTCAATTTCTATTCTAAGCGAACAGCTTACTTCCGAAGAAAAAGAATTGATGAACTCAAAACATCTCAAAATATATTCACATGAAGAAATTGATTTGTTAATCCAGTCTATTGAATATAAATCATATAATGAAAGCTTTATTATTAATGGTTATGACCATCAGAGCAAATACAATATATTTTGTAATTTTCGGGATGCCGGTCATATTCTTGGATCAGCTTCTATATTTATAGAGCATAATGGTCAAACAATTCTTTATTCGGGTGATATTAGGTTAAGTGATCAGGAATTAATTCCGGGAGCCAAAATAACTCCCATGAAAATAAACACCCTTATCATGGAAACAACCTATGGAAATACAGATGCCTCTCTAATTCCTTTATGGAAGGATGAGTCCCTTAGATTGGCTTCAGCTATTAATTCCGTACTTATATCCGGCGGTTCAATTTTAATTCCGATCTTCTCATTAGGAAAAATGCAGGAAATAATTGCTGTTATTTGGAATTTGATGCAAAAAAACAAGATAATTCAAACTGATATTTATTCGGGCGGTATATCCGGAAAAATTAGTAGAGTCTATGATTATAATAGATATTCTGTCAATAGAATTGATCCGAGTTTTGAAATTAATTCAATTCCGCAGAAAAGTATTTATGAAATTATCCAACCGGAGGAATTCTTTAAACAACCATGTATTGTGCTTGCACCAAGCGGTATGATGGTTGAAGGCACTGCTTCTTTTAACTTTGCAAAACATTGGCTTAAAAACAAAACATCTGCCATATTTACTGTAGGATACATGGAACAAAATACCCCCGGCTATATAATATCAATTTCTAAAAGGGGGGATATGATAAAGTTAAATAGCTTTTCGGAAGAAATCGAGGTTCAATGTTCGATTCAGAGGTTTCGATTTCCTTCTCATTCTAATAGGGAAGAATTATTAGAAATAGTAACTAAACTAAGTCCAAAGAATATAATTTTGATTCATGGTGAAACTAAATCTATTGACTATATGGGTTCTGCTATTCTTAAAAAATTTAAGGATGTAAAATTATTTTTCGCAAAGTTGGGCAGCCAAATTATTCTGGATTAAAAATTACACTTGTAATGTTCAATTAAGTTTTCTATGTTAGGTAAAGTTAAAAACCATCTGGCAAAATATTCATTTTAGTATTAATGTTTTGTGATTATATTCTATCACTAAAATAGGAGGCTGAATGGAAGAAGAAGAAAGTAATAAACATATTTCTCTATTTTTAACCAGGCAGACTTTCTGGCTGGCAGAAGAAGTAATAGTAAATCACTAAGATGATTTTAGCCGGAGTAATTATAAACATTCTCCGGCTTTTTATTTAATTATTATTTTGAATTCACAATAATTTTCCTTTATTATTGAATCTGTTCTTATATATTTTCCGTAACAAAAAAAATTTACAATGATTAAAAAATTTATACTGGCTGCATTATATATTATAAGCTTACAATTTATAGGATTTTCTCAGAAAAAAACCTCAGCAATAACCGGCAACTGGGAGTCGGTTGAAGAAAATTCTTCCGGAAGAGGTTTGCACTTGACTATCGGAAAAGACAGTACTTTTGAATTAGATAATGTTTTGAGGGCTGATTATGATTATTGGTTAAAAGGTAATTTATTAATTACAAAACTAATAACAACTGCCGGTAAAACAATAATCGATACCTCTACTTTTGAAATCAAAGGAGACAGTCTTACAAGCATTTTTAAAAGGGACACTACAGTTCAAATTATTAATATGGTTAGATTAAGTCATACTAAAACAAAAAATAGTATTATAGGAAATTGGAAATGGCGTTATCCTAATGATGTTATGGCTTTCTCAAAATTTACCTCCGGCGGTAAATGGCTGTTTAGACTACCGACTAATTCAAGAAAAGGAAAATGCAAAACTTCGAAAAACGTCCTTGAATTTGATTATGATGCTAAAGGGGATAAACCGGATAAGTTTACTTATTGGATAAAAAAAAATATTTTAATTCTGACAAACAAAAATGGGAAAGAAGAAATGTATAGAAGGGTTGATTACTAAATAATTATTTAATTGCATCATAACTAAATGAACATATCTATTTTTAAAAAATTATTTCTTCTTATCTATATTTCTATGTTTTTTGTTGGATTCGGTTTCGCTCAGCAGGAAAGAAGTATTAGTGGAAGCTGGATGGGGCAGCTTGATTTTTCCAATATGAAATTTAGAATTATTTTTAACATAAAAAGGGGGAATGATAAATACATAGCCACTATGGATAGCCCCGATCAGGGAACAAATAATATCCCCGTAAATTCTGTTACTTTAATAGATTCCTCAATAAAGTTTGATGTAAAAGCGTTGGGCGGTTACTATAAGGGGATAATAAATAAAGAAAGTACTTTTATTTCCGGTATGTGGCACCAAGGCGGTGACTTACAATTAAACTTAACAAAAATTGATAAAAACCAAGTTACAAAAAAGACAATATCAGAGCAGATACTTCCCCATCATTATAAGGTTGAAAATGTAGTTTACAAAAACAAAAAAAGTAAAATTAAAATTTCAGCTACTTTAACTTTACCTGATTCCGGGAATCATTTTACTGCTGTAATTTTAATTCCTGCATCGGGGAAATATAATCGCAACGAAGAATCTTTCGGGCATGAACCATTTAAATTATTGGCAGATTATCTTACACGAAATGGCATAGCTGTGCTTCGTTATGATTCAAGAGGTGTTGGCGGTTCTACCGGAAATTATGAAACAGCATCAGCCGGAGATTTTGAGAGTGA
>JAJXTM010000215.1 GCA_021783875.1 Bacteroidota bacterium | reverse complement strand
CTCAACTTAATAAATTATTTTCTAATCGTCAACCGGCACAAACATAATTTAAATCCAAATTATTTAATTATTCTAAATATTTTTTGCTGGTTAAAACCTAATTATTCAACTATATTAAAGAATTAATTGGGTAAACGAATTTGGACTTTATAATTGATACTAATAAATAAATAGCCTTTTTTTGAGTTATGAAAGACGTTATGAATGAAATAAATAATAATTATAATAAACGTTTAGGTGTGATGGAGGCGGTTGAACCTAATTCAAACATTTATAAATTACATGATTGAATTTAATCTATATAATTTATTTACAGAACAGCATATGTGCGGGCGATTTGAATCCAAACCATCAATACAATCTCTTGTCAAGGATTTTAAGAAACATAACCAAAACCTTAAAGTTGAACTTAATTCAAGTTCTAAGGAAATCTCTGAAAAGCAGGAATATAAAGAACATAAATCAATTAACATTGCTCCAACAAACAAAATACAATCAATTTCCTACGCTGTAAATAATTATAATTTATTCCTGACACACTGGGGAATAAAATTCTCATCAAATTCACCCTTAATATTTAATTCGCGCATAGAAACCATAAAAGAAAAGAAGTATTGGACTACTCTATTTGACCGAAACAGATTATTAGTTCCAATGTCCGCTTTTTACGAATGGAAGAAAGACGGGACAAGGAAAATTCCGTATAGAATTTTTCTTCCGGATCAAGAAATATTCTATGTTCCAGCAGTATATCATATAGACAAAGAAAAAAATATTTTCACTTCACTGATTACAACCGCACCAAACGAATTCATAAAACAAATTCATCATAGGATGCCTGTAATTTTAAGAATCAAAGAAGGTATAAACTATTTGATCGATGATGCAGAAACAAATTTGGGGAAATGCATTTCATATACCGGTAAAATGGAAATGGAGCGAGTATCACTTTGACAAAGTTATTATTTTTGCCAATTGAACCATTATTTCTTTTTTCTAACTATTGATTTTACTTTGGCTTTTCTAGATTGCTTCTAATTTAGTGCGAATATAAAAATGTAAAAACAAAAATTCTTTTCAGTTTAAACGCTTATTAAAACTGCTTTTAAATTTATATTTTATTCATCTGTCAAATCGGCGTCAGATGTTCCTTGTTTTAGGTCAGCTACTTTTGCGTATTATTTTTGGGATCAAAATTAACCATCCATTCAATCCCGAACTTGTCTCTGAACATTCCAAAATATGAGCCCCAGGGACTGTCTCCGATAGGCGCTTCAATATTTCCGTCTGCTGAAAGTCCGTTAAATAATTTGTCGGCTTCTTCACGACTTTCTGCACTAATAGCTATCTTAGACCTATTCTCATTTTCATTTACTTTTCCCATCCTTTCCGGTACATCATTTGCCATTAAAATGTTTTTGCCGATTGGCAAAGCAATGTGCATAATCTTATTTGCATCATTTTCGGATACTGGAAATTCAGGGCTTGATAAATCTTTGAAACGTATAATCGTTTCGAACTCTCCGCCGAATACTGATTTGTAAAAATTGAATGCTTCCTCGGCATTACCGTTAAAGTTAATATGTGGATTGATAAGCGCCATAATTTTATAAAACCTCCTATAATAATTTTTTTTAAAAAAGCCATTACAAAATTGCTTTTGTTACTATACGAATATCAATAATAAAGAGCAAATCAATTGAACTAGCTAAGCAGATTCTCTTCTTCTTCAATGTTATCGGTTTTGTCAATAATTGACTGCGGTTGAGATTTAGTTGCTTTTGCACCAAGTTTCCTTATTTTTTCAGCGCGGGAAACAAGGTTACCGCTGCCTTCATGCAGCTTTTTCATTGCTTCAACATAACTTGTTTTTGAGGCATCAATTTTATTTCCGACATTGACTAAATCATCAACGAAGCCAACAAATTTATCATATAGTGCTCCGCTTTGCCTAGCTATCTCCAATGCATTTTTATTTTGATTTTCCTGACGCCATATGCTTGCAATAGTTCTTAAAGTTGCTAATAAGGTAGAAGGGCTGACAATAACTATATTTTTCTCAAATGCCTCATTGAACAATCCAGCTTCATATTGAACTGCAAGACTAAAAGCTGGTTCAATAGGCATAAACATTAAAACAAAGTCCAGGCTCTGAAGCTGATAAAGATTTTGATAATTTTTTTCGTTTAATCCTTTGATATGATTTCTAATGGAGGCAATGTGTTCCCTCAAAGCATTAGATCTTTCGCTCTCTGATTCGGATGATGAATAACGTTCATAAGCCACTAAAGATACTTTAGAATCAATTACCATATTTTTATGATCAGGTAAATTTATTATAACGTCAGGTTGTAATCGTTTTTTATCTTCTCCGGTATAACTTTCCTGAACCAGATATTCTCTTCCTTTTACAAGTCCTGATTTTTCTAAAATACTTTCAAGAATGAACTCTCCCCAATTTCCTTGAGTTTTTGCTTGACCTTTTAGTGCATTCGTAAGATTTGTCGCATCTTTTGTTATTTGCAAATTTGCTTCATATAGCTTTTTAATTTCGACCTCTAGAGAAAATCTTTGCTTTGATTCTTTATCATAAGTTTCTTCAACTCTCTTTTCAAATTCTTTGATCTTTTCGTTTAAGGGTTTTAAAATTTGGTCTATGTTTTCTTTATTTTGAACGGTAAATTTTGTGCTTTTTTCTTCCAGAATTTTGTTTGCTAGGTTTTCGAATTCCTTTACAAATCTTTGCTGAAGTTCATCAATTTCCTTTTTCTGTTCATTTAATTTTTGAATAAGATTTGAATTTTCAGTCCTTAATGTTGAAGATAAAGAATTTAAGTCTAATACTTTTGTTCTCTCTGATTTAAGTTCCTCAGATGTTTTTTTTATACTTTCTTCAAGCATAATATTTTTTCCGGAGAGTGTCCCGATTTCTATTTTCAATGTATTGATTTGGTTTTTTAATTCATCTTCTTCTGATGAAGAAATTCCTCTTTTGTTATCTATTTTAGACTTTAGAATCAGCCATATTGCAATCGAGCCAATAGCAATTCCGGTTATTAAGAATAATATCTCCATTTAATTTTTCCTTTTTTTAAACGTATCGAATAACTAATTGGTAGAACACTTCACCGCAACGTCGCAAAGACGCTAGGAATTTATTGAAGCTTTGCTTTTTTTTCAACTTTTTTAAGTATGATGTCATGTTTTACCAATGAAGCTATTTTTTTTATGTCATTATATAAAAGTCTATCGCCATTCAAAGGTTTAATTACTTTTCTGATTTCATTATAAGCGATACTAGTGCCAATTCCCGGTTTCAGTGGTTTTAGAAATTCTAAAGCTTGTGCTGCGGTTAATAATTCAATAGATAAAACATTTTCCAAATTATGCATAATACGAAAACATTTTTGTGCAGCAATAGATCCCATTGAATTGTGATCTTCTTGATTTGCAGAAGTTGGAATTGAATCGACACTTGCAGGATGTGCTAGAACCTTATTTTCAGATACGAGGCTTGCAGCGGTATATTGTGCAATCATCAATCCTGAATTTAAACCGCCGTTTTTTGCTAAGAATCGAGGTAGACCGCTAAGTGCGCCATTAACCATTCTTTCAGTCCGTCTTTCTGATACATTTGCAAGTTCGGATAAAGCTATACTCATAAAATCCATTGCCAAAGCCATTGATTGACCATGGAAATTTCCGCCTTCAATATGCTCATTTGTATCTGAGAAAATTATCGGATTATCATTTACAGAATTAATTTCAATCAATACTCTTGAACATACATAATCAATAGCGTCTCTCGAAGCACCATGAATTTGGGGCACACAACGTATTGAATAGGCATCCTGTACTTTATCATGATGTTTCAGATGTGACTTCCTGATTTCACTATTTTTAATAAGAGCAAGAACATTTTTTGCAGTTGAAAGTTGTCCGGGGAAGGGGCGAAGTAAATGAATTCTTTCATCAAATGCCTTATCAGTAGCACGAAGTGCCTCATGAGCCATAGAAGCAGAAATATCGGCAAGTTTATTTAATTTTTTCGCCCGGATTGAAATAAAAGAAGCAAAAGCGGTCATCATTTGAGTACCATTAATTAACGCTAAGCCCTCTTTAGCTTCAAGAGCAACAGGTGAAAGATTATATTTTTTTAAGATATTGATAGATGGATGAATTTTGTTTGATGATTCAGATTCATTATTAATATCATTTATAATTTGAACACTTCCCTTCCCTATCATTGCCAAAACTAAATGAGAAAGCTGGACTAAGTCACCGCTTGAACCAACCGAGCCTTGAGACGGAACTACAGGAATAATGTTATTATTTATCATATTAAGAAGCAACATAAGAGTAGAAAGCCGAATGCCGGAATAGCCTTTAACCAAAGCATTTAATCTAAGGAGCATCATTATTTTTACAATTATTGGAGGTAAATTATCGCCGCAACCGGCTGCATGGCTCAAAATTAAATTCTCCTGCAATTTTCTTATATTCTCTTTTGAGATTCTTACATTAGAAAATTCACCAAAGCCGGTTGTAACGCCATAGATTGGTTCATCGCTATTGACCCATTTTTCAACCAAAGCTCTTGAGCGATTAATTTTATTAATTGATTTTTTCGAAATTTCTAAAATTGGATTTTCATTTAAGAATAATTCAATTTTATCAAGTGTAAGCGAATCGCCATCGATAATTAATTTTTTATTTATCATTTATAATTTTCTTCAATTTAGTTGAATTTTCTAAATTAGCCCTGTAAGTAATATAAATATATTTTTCATCATATTTTTTAGACAGAACATGAGCCATTTCATAAACTGCTGCTTCTTTTTTAGATTCTTCTATACC
>JAJXTM010000214.1 GCA_021783875.1 Bacteroidota bacterium | reverse complement strand
ATAAAAAAAATTTGGAGAAAAAAGAAATTTAAATAAATGGGCAGCGAAGGCTCACCGAATTATAAATTTAACATATCTTGAAACAAGAGTTATAATAAGCACATTCATTGATCAAGCAATTTATTTAAGCTACTGATTTTCATTCTCATTACTTACTAAATATCTTTTTATTTTTTGAGTAGTAGTTTTTTCAAATTCTGATTGCCGGACGTTAAATTTTTTGATTTGTTTATATATTGGAAGTTCTTTATTAACATCTTTAATAACCTGTGAAATAGTTTGCTGGATAAGGTCTTCAGTAATGGGGACATTATTATTTTCCGAATATTCGATAAAAGCTTCAGCGTCAGTCACAAGCTGCACTGCGATAATCTCATCATGTTTTGAATCTTTTTCACCATAAACTAAAGATTCAAGCACATAAGGGCTTCGATTAAGCACATCTTCAATTTCTTCAGGAAAAACATTTTCGCCGTTTTTGGCAATGATAACATTTTTCTTTCTTCCGCTAATATGTAAGAACCCGTCTTCATCAAAAAATCCGACATCGCCGGTTTTGAACCAGCCATCTTCAAATGATTCAGCTGTTAGTTTTTCATTTTTATAATATCCCAGCATAACATTCGGAGCTTTAGCGAAAATTTCTCCGACACCATTTGCATCGGGGTTATTAATTTTTAGTTGAACATCAGGAAGCGGGATACCGGCGGCATTATCTTTAAAATTATTCAGACGATTAAGAGTTAAAATCGGAGATGTTTCAGTCAATCCGTATCCCTGAACAAAATTAAATCCAAATTCGCGCAAACCTTTAGCCACTTTCGGATCGGGAGCTGCGCCCCCGGCGATAAAAATTCTAATTGAGCCGCCAAATTTTTCATGAAGTTCTTTGAAAACAATTTTTTTAAAACTTTTCCATCCGACTTTTTCGACAACATCAGTAATTTTTATAAGCGGTTTAATTATTTTAGATTTTGTTTTATCTTCATTTATAGATTTATAAATTCGTTTAAACATTTTATCAAAAAGAAGCGGAACGCCGAGAAGCATAGTAGCTTTCACTTTTTGAAGATCATCCGTTACAGTTTTAAGTGATTGGGCATAATGGGCAGAAGCACCGCTATAAAGCGGGCACAAGAATCCGCAAGTGCATTCATAGGTATGATGCATAGGAAGAACGGACAGAAATTTATCTTCAGGATAAATAAACAGCATGCTGACCATACTAGTTAAATTTGATTTTAAGTTTCCCTGACTAAGCATAACTCCTTTAGCGCGACCGAGAGATCCAGAAGTAAAGATTATTTCAGCAACGTCATTATTATTTATTTTGGGAAGCGCTTCAACGTCAAAAGGTTTTGAAGCATTTATCATTTCCTTCATTGACAGGAATCCATCTTTTGATGATAAGGAATCCATATTAATAAAATACTTCAGCTTTTTTGTCAAGTGCATTTTATCTCTAAGTAAAGACTCAAAGGAACCGGAAAAGACAATTACTTCGGAATCCGATTCATGAATAATATTCAATATTTCATTTGAAGAAAGGTTTTTATCTATCGGGACAATAACAAAGTTAAATGTCATTGCAGTCAAGTAAGTAATTCCCCATTGGACTCTATTTTCTCCGATTACCGCAATATGGGTACGTTCAGTCACTCCAATATTTTTAAATGCATTCCCAAACTTCAGGACATAATCAAGCAATTGCGCATAGGTAAGTTTCGGAATAGGAGTAGGGGCAATATCTTCAAGAGCAATTTTGTTTTTATGTTTTTCCGCAGATTTTATGAGCATATCCTGAATTGAAGTAATTTCAGGTACTTTGAATAGATCGTTTTTGTCTTTCATTTTCTTTCCCGATTAAGTCAAGTGCTAAGTTATGAAGGAAAAAGGAAAAAGAAAATATTTGAAGAGTAACTACCTCAAACCAGATTTAGAAAAAGAGTCGGTTAAATAAGGAAGAGTAAGCCGGGCTGTTACCTAAAAAACTTAAAATACTGTTATGAAAATAAGAAATAATGTGATTCGGGAACTTTTAGTAAGTGTAGGGACAAAATATAATTGTTAATTGGGGATAGGTTTCCACAGTATCAACTTTCAATAACAAATCAGATACTCTATCATTGGATGAGCGGAGATTTCTCAAGTCAATGGTGGAGAAAGAGAATATTTCAAATAAGCTGATTCAATGAGTTTGAACTTTTCAAGCGAACTTACAATTTTAATGAATAGTACTCTGCCATGCTTAATGACTCTGGCAGGAAGATGAATCAGTTTATAACGAAAAGTCTTTATGCTTGCCTTTAAGTAATCATCAAAAAATGTATCCTGCTTAAGCAACTGCAGAAGATTGGCGGCAAGTACACCTATTGTAAAGTACATAGTATTTGCACTGAACTGTCCACAGGGCAGGTGGTCTAAACCGCAGTGATGCTTTAACTCCCCAATACTTTTCTCCATCTGTCCCCGCATCTGGTGAGTTAGGATAACTTGATTGGCGTTATAGCTCTCTGAAGGCAGGTTTGTCAGAATAGCCCAGTAGCGGTATTCCGAGGGATCGAACATATCTAACTGTGAAGTTCTTTTCTCACGTTTAACTACAAGAGACGGCACTTTTTCCTTTTACCTATAAAAGCATAGTCAGTCATTTTTTGTAATGCCTTGTCTTCAGCTAATTTCCGTACATCTTCCAACTGGCTGGCTCCATCATGAAACATCTGCACCATTGTCCCAACATATTTACTATGGGCAAATGCCCTGTTAGAGCCTGGTTTGGGAAATGTTGAATCTATTAGTTCAGGAAGGCCTACATACTTTTCAAATGCATCACATATCAGCAAGCCTGCTTTAGCTGTTATCAATTCTGTACTGTGTTCTAATTGTTTTTTCATTCCTGGTAAACTTTTTTAAGTAATAAGAATTTTTATCCGAAATGATTAAATTTTACGCTTTCACCTATTGGGTGAAATCCTTTAAACATATTCCACGCCATTTTTATTGCTTTCATTTGACTTCCTTAATTCTCTATATCGGTTTTGAGGTAACTATGTCAAACTGAATAAATTGATTTTTAGGGAGCTTAGCTTTAGTTTTGTATTAACATTAAAGTAAAAATTCGAAAAGAGAGAGATATTGTCAGACAGCGCTTCATCGACGGATTTAGAATTAATGACACGAGTAGTGTCGAATGACTCAAAAGCATTAGAGGCATTATACAATCGTTATTCTCCTTTGCTTTATACATTGATAAAGAAAATAACGGGTGATGAAAAAACTGCCGAAGAAGTACTTGCAGATGTATTTGTAATTATATGGCGTAAGTCAAATCTTTTTGATTTCAATACCGGAAATGTTTACACCTGGATTATCGGAATTGCCAGGAATAAGTCAATTGATACAATACGAAGGCGAAATAGCAGCGATGACATTAAAGAGTATACAGAAGAATATGAAAATAATATTATAATTCCTTCGCTTTCATCTTTAATTGATCCTCTTGATATTAAAACTGCAATGAGTTTAAAAGATAATATTGAGTCAGCCCTTAATCAACTTACAGATGCCCAGCAGTATGTAATTTATTTAGCTTTCTATGAGGGGTTAACACAAAAAGAGATAGCAGCGAAATTAAACATTCCATTATCTACAGTAAAATCAAAAGTTAAGACTACTCTTTCCAATTTAAAGGAAAACTTGATAAAAGGTGAAGCATAGCGCGGAAGACCGCGACTAAGAATTTTGAATTATGAATTTTGAATTTTGAATGAATCGCAGAGAAATTTATTATAAATATTTTGATATAAAAACAAAAATTTAATGGCAATATTATAATGGCAAACGAGAACGAATATTTCGAATTCATTTTCCCTTTTTCATTAGGGTGTCTGGATGAAAATGATTTTTTAATATTCAGAGAATATCTTAATTCGGGTGAAGAAGCCGGTTTGCAGGAATTAGGGGAGTTTCAAAATCTAACTTCATTGCTTCCGATAATTTTAAATATTGAAACGCCCACTTCGCAAACAAAAGATAATGTTGCCCGCCGATTATATAAGATAAGAGATGAGAAAAGGGGTAAGAGCAATTTTAATGACAGTCAATCTAAGAAAGTTATAGATTCGCAGAGTAAAAAGATTGACCAAGAGTCAAAAGTTTCCGAACTATTCGGGACAAAAATTGATTATGCTAACGATGAGCTTGAATCACAAATACAGGAACAAAAAGACTCAGAAGCACTTCCTAAAAAGTTAAAAACAATGACCAACGGATTTGAAGTTGTAAAGCCAAAAAAGCGACCTGAGGACTTTTTTCATTCAAAGAAAGATAAACCGGATAACGGAGGGGACTTCAATAATTCTGAGAATCAAGAAAAAGATACTTTGAATAAAAATACCGACGATATACTATCTAATAATATTGATGAAAATAAAGCCGGAAGCGGGTCAAGTTCCCAGCCGATTAAAAAGGCATACACTTTGCACGGGGATTACGGTCAGGACAAAAAGAAAAACAAAAAGGAAAGAAAATATACCGGAATTATATTATTTGTTATATTCTTATTATTAGTCGCAGCGGGAGGTTATTACTATTACCAGAGAGTAGCTTTAGAAGTCAGCAAATATAAATCACACATTGCCGGATTAAATAACAAAATTGAAAATCTTTATTCAACATTATCCGAAAATAAAAACTTGAGTGAGTTTCTAAGATCAAAAAACATACGAGTTATAAATCTTGAGAGTGTACAAAAGAAGCAGAGCGGTTACGGGAAATTATTGTTAAATTTCGATAACAGCAAGGGTTTTTTACTGTTGGCTCAGATGCCGGGATTGGGTAAGGGAATGGTTTATCAGTTATGGCTCAGCATG
>JAJXTM010000213.1 GCA_021783875.1 Bacteroidota bacterium | reverse complement strand
CGAGCCGAGAAAGAAGGCGCCTATATTTTTTCCTATTTTACCTTCGCCTAAGACTTTTACAAATAGGTTCAAAAATTTAAGTAATGATTCTTTTCTCTCATACTATCATTCCGATCACTATTTTCTGCATCAAAATAAGATAAGATTAACCAAAATAAATTTTCAGGAACTTGAACAAGGTAGATGCTTAAAATATAGATAGTGATAGATTATTGATTTTGATATTCAAGATTTTGAGATGATATTTTCTGATAACTGACCATAAACTTATCGTGTAATTTTTGAAATTGGAACATCATGGCGCCAAATAATAAAGCTTGAACTATATTTTTCTTATTCATGAAAAATGTACCAATTATCAATTTCCAAAAGTAGATTCTGCCTTTTCCTATAAAACCTGAAAAACAAATTATTTTACATAATACAATTAAATCATAAAAGGTTACTTCCTTTTGAATTGGAATTTCTGCTTTGTGAAGACCATAGTTTGAAATAAATTGATGCGAACGTTCATAAATTTTCTTTGGGTCATAAATATTATCTAATATTTTTTTGTAACCATTATATAAGACTCGATGATCCATTTTAGTAATAATGTTAGTTTTATTTTCATCAAAATCAAATGGTTCTATGAGTCTGTTTTCAATTTGAAGTTTTTTATTTAAATCGGTACCGGGAGGAGCTTTTAGAATATTAACTGTTGCCAGTACGATCCCGCTTTTCTGAATAAAGTTTATTTGTTCATCAAATACGGTTTCATTATCCGAATCAAATCCGACAATAAAACCTCCTGTTACTATGAAACCTTTCTTCTGTAGAAGCTTTATGTTTTCTAGAATGTCTCGTCTGAGGTTTTGAGTTTTTTTGCAATCTTCAAGACTTAGTTCATTAATCGATTCTATACCTACGAAAATATTCCTGAATCCTGCTTCAATCATTAGCCTCATCATTTCCTCGTCGTCCGAAAGATTAATTGTAACCTGAGTAGCAAATCCCGGAGCTGTTTTATTGTTTCTTCTCCAATCAATTAAGGCGGGTAAGAGATTCTTCTTAAGGTCCACTCTGTTACCTATTAGGTTATCATCTGCAAACAATATTATTTCAGGATGACCCAATTCCAAAATTTTATTTAATTCTTCTATTATTTGGGCTGCAGTTTTTGTCCTAGGACGCCTGCCAAATAACGCTGTTACATCACAAAAGTCACACATATAAGGACAACCCCTGGAATATTGCACAATTGCATATGCATATTTATTAAGATCTATCAAACTCCAATCCGGTAAAGGCGATTGGGTTACATCAGCAAAATCTTTTGTAGTATAATATTTCTTTGGCGTACCATGATTAATATCTTCAATAAATAAAGGAAGAGTAATCTCTGCTTCATTTAGAATAAAATAATCCACATCCGGAAATTTTTCAAACTCATGTGTAAAAAGAGGTCCTCCGGCAACAATTTTTTTATTAAACAATTTGCAAAATCTAATTGCTTTTTTTGCATATTCAATTTGTACATTCATAGCAGATATAAATATATAATCCGCCCATTCAACATCACCGGACTTAAGATTGGTTACGTTTAGGTCTACCAATTTTTTTTCCCATTTATTTGGTAAAAGTTTAGAAACTGTCAAAAGCCCTAGTGGCGGATAGCTTGATTTTTTTGAGATCATTTTCATCAAATATTTCATCGACCAAAATGTCTCAGGCATTTCCGGGTAAAGCAACAAAATATTCATAAACAAATTCTAAAATTTTCTAATAAATCAACCATGGTTTAAGATAATAAGAAAGTAATTAATTTATTAATTAAATTTCTATTTAATTTTTTATCAGGTGATATACTATACAATAATTGAAATGCTTCAAGAGAAAAATTAAATTTAATAATAGTTTTCTGTTGCTTATTGAGAGAAATAGCCGCAATTTAGGTTTTTGAACCATATAGATAGGGACTAAATAAATATGAATAATTATGAAAAACTTGGATTTGACAAATGGTTTCAAGATAGAATCGAAAAATCTAAATTAAATGAATTTCAAATTGCCAGAATAGTGAGCGTAAATAGAAATAGCTTTATTGTTTCAGACGGTATTAATGATATTTATGCAGAACTAACTGGGAAATTTATATTCAATTCCGCTTCTTCGATGGAATTTCCAACTGTTGGAGATTGGGTATACGTTCAGATATTTAATGATGATTCTTTAGCAATCATTCACGATATTTTCCCCCGGAAATCATTGTTAAAGAGAAAAACATCAGGAAAAATTATTGAGTATCAACTAATTGCTGCAAATATAGATACCGCAATTATAATGCAATCGCTTAATGATAATTTTAATTTAAGAAGGCTTGAGCGTTATTTGGTAATAATAAATGAAAGCAATATTACGCCGGTAATTTTCTTGAGCAAAAGTGACCTAATCAGTATTGATGAAATCGATAAAAAGAAAAATGATATTTATAAAATTGCGCCGAATATTCAAATCGAAGCTTTCAGTAATAACAGTATAAAAGATATTGAATTAATCAAAGATTATTTTATCCCATCCAGAACTTATTGTCTAATTGGTTCTTCGGGTGTCGGAAAAACTACGTTATTAAATAATTTAATTCAGAATGAATTATATAAAACTCAACCAATAAGAGAGAAAGACGGTAGGGGTAAACATACTACCACTCGCCGTGAACTTATAGTAATAGAAAATAGCGCGATGGTGATAGATAACCCCGGGATGCGTGAACTTGGAATAATATCTATGGATGCTGGACTCGATGAAACATTTAATGAAATAGTTGAACTATCAAACAAATGCCATTTTAAGGATTGTTCCCATACCGTTGAAAATGATTGTGCCGTTATAAAAGCAGTGGAACTTGGCAAAATTTCTAAAGAGAGATATAATAACTTCATGAAGGTTTATAAAGAGTCAAAATATTACGAAATGTCTTATTATGAAAAGAAGCAGAAAGATAAAAAATTCGGGAAAATGAAGCATACTTATATAAAAAATAAAAAAGGTTTTTCAAATTTAGATCGGGAAGTTGACGATTAACCGGTTCTTTTAAGGAAATTTTAAGATTCTTCTTAGCTTTATTTAATATTTGATTAATATGTTTGGTAATAAAAATTAAGGAGATCAAAATGTTTGACTTTTCACACATCCATCCGATGATTGTTCACTTCCCAATTGCTTTATTAATTTTCGGTTTTATAGCTGATTTAATAAGCATAATATTTAAGAAAGATTTTTTTGGGAAAGCCGGATTATATTTACTAATTTTCGGTACATTAGGAGTAATAGCCGCATTTCTCAGCGGGAATATTGCGGGAGACGGGTTAACTGAAGCAGGACCGCTTAAAAACGCTATCGAATCTCATCAGAATGCAGCATTAATTTCACTTTGGATTATGGCAATAACTACTTTTCTAAGAATCATATTCATCATGATTAAGAAATATGATGGAGTTTTTAAGTGGATAGTATTGATATTATTTTTCTCCGGCGTCCTTTCAATAGCAAGGACTGGATATTTCGGAGGAGAGCTTGTATTTAAACATGCAGCCGGAGTCCAATTTAATTTGGGAAATTCGCTTAATTCAAATGAACTTGAAAATAATTCCGCATCAACGGAAACTAAAACAGAATAAACAATGAATATTCATTAAATGAGAATCCTAATAGTTGAAGACGAGAAGGGAATTTCAAATTTCCTAAAAGACGGCTTGGAAGAAGAATCCTTTGCGGTAGATTTAGCACCGGACGGTAATAAAGGATTGGAGCTTAGTGCTGTAAACGATTATGATTTAGTGTTACTCGATTGGATGATTCCCGGAATAAGCGGTATTGAAGTATGCCGTCAAATCAGGAAATCAAATTCATCTATTCCTATTATCTTTTTAACGGCAAAAGATACTGTTTCCGATATAGTATTTGGACTTGAGGCAGGTGCAAATGATTATATTAAAAAACCATTTAAGTTTGAAGAATTATTAGCAAGAATAAGAGTCCAGCTTAGAACAAAAGAGGGTGAACAAAATATTTTGAAATTGGGTAAAGTAGAAATGAATTTAGAAACCCATCAAGTTATTTCGAACTTAAAAGAAGTAGCGTTAACACAGAAAGAATTTTCCCTGCTTGAGTATCTTATAAGAAACAAAGGTAAAGTTTGCACTCGTACAAGAATTATTGAGCATGTTTGGGATATGCATTTTGATTCCGATACTTCTGTAATTGATGTTTATATTAATTTTCTCCGAAAGAAATTAGATGACGGAAGCGGAAGAAGCTTTATACATACAATTAGAGGATCTGGTTATGTTGCACGAGAGGAATAATGCAGCTTAATTTAAAAAACCGGATCACTTTTTATTATTTGGCTGCAACCGGTATTTTGATAGGAATACTATTCTTTATTATATACTTTTCAGTTCGAGAAACCGCCTACAGCCATATGGATGAAGATCTTGATGCCGAGTCGACTGAGGTGGAAAGAAACCTTGTAGTATTAAACAATCAATTTATAATTGCAAATACATTTGAATGGAATGAACGGGAACATGGTCGAATTGAAGTCAACCCAATATTTATTCAAATTGTAGATGCTAAAGGGCATCTAATTAAGAGAACGGGTAATTTATTGAACGGGAAATTGGACTTCAATCAGAATATTAAACAGCGGACTTATATGAATACTTCCCTTTCCGGATCAGCTATAAGGCAAGTCCAGATTCCAATTAAAAATCCGACAGGGACAACATTAGGATACATCATTGTAGCAATGCCTTTGGAAGAATCTGCCATAGTGCTCCTAAACTTATTTATCATATTGTTGACTACTTATTGGTCAGTTCTTGTTGTATTA
>JAJXTM010000212.1 GCA_021783875.1 Bacteroidota bacterium | reverse complement strand
TACTCCGAAGAAAAATATTTTGACGCTGTAACTGAATGTAAAAGGTTAATATTTTTTAATACTAAAAACCAGCTTGAATATAAGGCTTATATGTTAATGGGCGAATCTTATAAAAAGGGAGATAAATTTTCGGACGCAATTATTTGTTTTACAAATGCAGCATTAAAAGCAAAAAATGATAATGAAATTTTCAGTTCAAAAATTGAAATTGTGAAAGTTAATATTCTAAGAAGAACCACATATCGTGCTATGCAGCTATTAGATGAACTTCAAAAAGATAAAAGATACTCTGCTAATATTTCTGAAATAAATTACTGGCGTGGCTGGACATTTATTTTCTCAGGGGATTGGGAAAAAGCCTCCAAAGCTTTTTCTACAGTAGATACTTGTAAGAAGCTTCAGGAATTATGCTCACAAGTGTATAAAAATATGTATTCGGAAGGATTTTCAAGTTTAATATCACATTTTATTCCAGGCGCAGGTCAAATATACACTGGTAATTATTTCAGTGGTATATTATCATTAGGTTGGAATATACTTTGGGGCTATGTTACCATAAATTCTTTTGCAGCTGAAAGGATATTTGACGGTTTAGTTCAACTTAATCTGCTTTGGCTCCGATTTTATAATGGGAATATTCAAAATGCTAAAAAATTTGCCAATGAGAAAAACCGCAAAATTGAGAATAATGCCTTAAATTATCTTCAATTTCAATATAACGGATTAAAACCTTAAGAAAAGAATATGCTAATAAAGTGGACATTGAATTAATTTCAGTTTAAATTAAATCTGCAAATAAAATTAACTATCATTTGTTGTAATTTTATTGCTTCCAAATTAAATAATCAACCATACTAGGAGGTCAAATGAAGAAAGGGCTGATTGTAAGTCTATCGATTGTCGGGGCAATATTTTTATTTATTGTAATTATTGTATTATGGGCAATAAGCTCGTACAATAATTTGGTAACTCTAAATGAAAGTGTTAACCAGAGTTGGAGTCAGGTTGAAAATCAATACCAGCGTAGAGCTGATCTAATTCCAAATTTAGTTAATACAGTAAAGGGTTATGCAAACTTTGAAAGGGGTGTCCTTACTGATGTCACGAATGCCCGAGCAAGTGTGGGTCAATTAAAAGTTACTAAAGATGTACTTGACAATCCTCAAGCGTTTCAAAAATTTCAAGCTGTCCAAGGTCAACTATCCGGAGCCCTTTCCAGATTGCTAGTTACAGTTGAGAACTATCCAGATTTAAAGGCAAATGAAAATTTTTTAGAGCTTCAGGCTCAATTGGAAGGTACTGAAAACAGAATAGCTGTTGAGCGGCGTAAATTTAATGAAACTGTTCAAGGATATAATACTTCAATAAAAAGATTTCCAACTTTTATTTTAGCTACAATGTTTAATTTTAAAGATAAACAGTACTTTAAGGCAACGGCAGGATCTGAAACTCCTCCAAAAGTTGAGTTTTAAAATTCATGAAAAAATTTTTTCTTTTTATTGTTTTTATTTCTGCAAGCTTTTCTCAATCGCAATTTCCGTCATTAAAAAATTATGCTAATGACTTTACTAGCACTTTATCGTCAGAACAATTGAGCTTCTTTAATTCAAAACTGCAAACATTTGATGACTCAACTAGCAATCAACTTGTACTTCTGATGATTCCAACCTTAGGTGATAACTCAATTGAAGACTATGCAAATGAGACTGCTAGTAAAAATAAAATCGGGACAAAAAAAAATGATAATGGCATTCTACTTTTAGTAGTAAAAGATGATCACAAAGTAAGGATAGAAGTGGGATATGGGTTGGAAGGTGCTTTACCGGATGCTTTGTGCAGTTCTATAATCCGAAATGTAATGATTCCCAATTTTAGACAAAATGATTATTTTACAGGCATCAAAGATGGAATAGATGCAATTATCTTGGCTTCAAAAGGGGAATATAAAGCTGTACAGAAAAACAAATCCGATAATAATGTTCATGCGATATTTTCAATAATAATGATAATTTTTTTCATTATTACTTTCTTTATTCGGGGAGGTGGAGGAAGCGGATTATTCTTTTTAGGTGGTCTTGGCGGTTTTGGTGGAGGCGGCGGTGGATTTGGTGACGGCGGTGGTTTTAGCGGGGGTGGAGGTTCTTTTGGAGGCGGCGGGGCGAGTGGAAGCTGGTAATTTAAATATTATTTTCTCCCGTTGATGTTTTATTCAGCTTTTCTTAAACTTGTAAGGTAATTAATAATTATTTAGAAATATTAGATTCAATTTTTTAACTTTCATAATTTTGAGAGTTTTAATTGAAAGAGGTGTAAAATATGGCAATTAAGATAACAGAAGAATGCATCAATTGCGGTGCATGTGAACCCGAATGCCCTAATAATGCAATATACGAAGGCGGAGTAAACTGGGAATTGGCCGGCAAAAACTTTAGCGGTGATGATATTGCTCCTTCAGGAGCATCAGGATTTTTTTCAAGTGATTTCTTTTATATTGTACCTGATAAATGCACCGAATGCAAAGGGTTCCATGACGAACCCCAGTGTGCAGCCGTTTGTCCGGTTGATTGCTGTGTTCCTGATCCAAATCATGTTGAGGATGAGGCTACACTTTTATCAAGAAAAGAATATCTTGACGGAATCGGAAGATAAAGTTACAGTTACATACTCATTAAATTTAATTGGGTGAGCTGAAAATTTGGGTGTCAATAATGGACACCCATTCTTTTATTTATTTTCAACTTGTATAAATTGATAATAAGATTCCTATTCTTAAGTTTTTTATCAATTTTATATGAACTTGCTGCGTAAATTAAATCTTCTATAAAAAAATCCTCTTTTAGTGGGATAATTTCCCCCTCTTCAAAAAAATCTAAGAATTTAGCATATTTAAAAATATTATTTAAAATAAAACTTGACATTCCAAAAAAAAATTATTAGGTTTAATTAGTTTGTTTGGGCAACCAACTTAATAATTATTGATTTTAATTATACATCTAAAATAATGAGTTCAAGAAATTCAAATTTAATAACCGGAAATGCAAAAATTCTTCGCGGTATAAATCGTGGAATGATACTTAACATTATACGGGAAAAACAGCCAATTTCGAGGATTAATATAGCACGCCTTACTGGATTAAATAAAAGTACTGTATCAAGTATAATTTCCGAATTATTAAAGGAAGATTTAATTTTTGAACAGGTTAATGAGGACCAAAACGTTGGCAGAAATCCCCTGAACCTCTTTCTTAAACTTAACAAATACTATATTGGGGCTATTAATATAGATTCATCTATTACACGATTTGCAATTGCTGATATTGACGGAAGCGTAAAAGGAATTTCTTCACTTGAAACAGTGAGTAAAGACCCTGTCAAATATGTTAATAAATGTGTGAATGAATTATTAAAACTAAGTAAAAAATTAGGAATTGATAAGCTGGAAGCACTAGGCATCAGCGTTGCAGGTATCGTTGATTCTGAAAAATTAATTGTAAATTTTGCACCAAATCTAGGCTGGGAAAATTTAAATTTGGGAGAATTATTCAAATCAAGACTTCCTGAAATTAATAATATTTCAATTGGAAATGATGCTAAATCTTCTGCTCTAGCTGAACTTGCATTCGGCAATCATCAAATTGATTTGTCCAATTTTGTTTTTCTTTCAATCGGACAAGGCATTGGTTCTGGTATCGTGGTAGAAAATAAATTGATGAATGGAGAATTTCAAGCTTCTGGGGAATTCGGACACATGGTGATCTTTGAAGGCGGAGAGTTGTGCACTTGCGGGAATAATGGATGCTGGGAAGCTTATGCTTCAGATAGAGCAATTGTGCACAGATATATTGAAAAAAAAGGAATAAGAATAGATCACTCAGTAGATTTTATAGCACAGGATATTATTGATCTCGCAAAAAAAAATGATGATATAGCAATACAGATTATAAAACAAACCGGATATTACCTTGGATTGGGAATAGCAAACATTATAAAAGCTATAGATCCACATGCAATTATTATCGGAGGTAAAATTACTCAGGTTTGGGATTTAATTTATCCTGAAATCATGATTATAGTAATGCAGCGCGCTTACTTCGGTAAAAATAAAAACATCAAAATTTTGCCTACTTCTTTAACTACACTTCCTCGTTTGATGGGTGCTGCCACACTTGCGATAGAAGAAATTTTTGATGGATACAAAATTACTGTTTAATAAAATGAATTTAACTTTTTATACTAAAACTATTATTTTTTTGAGTAGAATAGTTTGTCTGAACAACCAACTAAATTTAATCGAAATTAATTATTTATGAATTTGAATTGAATACTTTTTAATGAATCCAAAAATTATAGAAAAGCAAGAAATAGTTGTTGGCGTTGATATTGGCGGCACCAATACGGTATTAGGTATAGTTGATCTTGAAAATCGAATTATTTTTGAGACTTCTTTTAAAACGCTACCTCAAAACGGTGTTGAAGATTTTTTTTACAGACTTTCAAATATAATTAAGAATGAATATTCCGTTCTTGAAGAAAGTTATATTATAAGTGCTATCGGAATAGCAGCTCCAAGTGCTAATTTTAGAACTGGGATGATCGAATCACCGGCAAATTTAAAATGGGGAAATGTGGATTTAATTGAAAAAATAAAAAAATATTTTGATTTACCAATAGCTGTAATAAATGATGCAAACGCCGCTGCTATTGGAGAACATATTTTCGGAATTGCACGGAATATGAAAAACTTTATAGTACTAACACTAGGAACTGGCTTAGGAAGTGGTATTTTTATTGAAGGTAACCTTCTTCAAGGTGAGAATGGTCTGGCTGGGGAATTAGGACATACGATTATTGATCCAGATGGTAGACAATGTACTTGTGGGCGCAAGGGCTGTCTTGAAACTT
>JAJXTM010000211.1 GCA_021783875.1 Bacteroidota bacterium | reverse complement strand
TCAATCCAGGTTAGATAAAAAATGGCTTGAGCCGTTTACTGATAAAGTTATAATAGAAAAAGCAAAGCAAGGAGTTAAAAAAATTTTAGTTTTCAGTCCCGCATTTGTTGCTGATTGTCTTGAGACGATTGTGGAGATAGGGATTGATTATAGGGAGTTGTTTAAAATAAACGGAGGTGAAAAACTTCAGCTTGTTGAAAGTTTGAATGATCATCCGATATGGATTGAATCATTAAAAGAATTAGTTTTGGGAAGTCTGACAAAACAGCGATAACATAGGAATCAGGCAATATAGGAAAAAATAAAAGAATTTTTATGCAATTAAAAAAAAACATACCGTTGGCAACGGGGATAGTTTTGGGGGCTGTATTGGGGGCGGCAACAGGACATCTGGCATTGGGAATTGGAATTGGAATAGCGGCGGCTTTTCTTTTTACAAATCTCAGAAAACTTTAAAAATCTAAACCCCACTTTATCCACCAATTTATTTAATCGGTTTATATAAGTGGGGCAAGATTTCCCTCCATGTTGCGCTGCGCCCGTTGTTTGTTCCCCCTTCTCCCCTGTGTCTTGTTTTCCCCTGCCTTTTTTCGTGTTTTTATATTTTCAAAGTGTCATATATTTTCTTCTGAAAAACTAAGAAGAAATGATTTTATAGTAAATACGGGAAACCCCGATTTTTGATTTTTCCATATAATATTTAGAAAATATCTTCCGGCAAGAACGCAGTAATAAATAGTAACACATTTAAAAAATTTAGTCCGGAATAGATTATTAATTGGGCAGTGTTTTTAAGTTTCAATTTCTTAATCATGTTCTGTTTATGTTTCTCGACCGTTTTTACGCAGATAAAAAGTGACTTGGCTATTTGTTTGTTTTTATAGCTTTGACTTATATAATAAAGAACTTCTTTTTCCCTGTCGGTTAGTAAAGACAGTTTTTTGAACTTTGACTTTTTAGACATAGTTATCCTTTTGAGAATTATTAAAAAATTTAATTTAATTGTTGTTAATTAAAATCGGAATTGTTTTTTGGTATAGAGGTTGTTTTTTTCACCCTTTTAAATTCCCTTTTAATTTTCGCCTGAAAAAATAAAAATGTTAAATAAAAATATCAAGTGAAAATTTAAATATTTTTCATAAATTATTATAGCAGGCAAACTTTTCCATCGATATATTTGTGTAACAAAATATAAGAGTGGAAAAATGAAATTCTACATAGCATCTTTAATAATATTATCACTAGCAGGCAAAATGAACAAAGCGCAAACAATAAAACAAAAAGAAAATGATATGGGAAAAGGACTACAGCTTAACTGGATTGACGACTCAGTTAACCCTGCTGTAGACTTTTTTGATTATGCAAACGGTAATTGGTTAAAAAACAATCCAATACCTCCATCGGAAAGCTATTGGGGAATATTTAGTTCGCTGCAAGAAGATAATTATAAATCTTTGCTAAGGGTAATGAAAGAAGATGCAAATAAAAAAGCTCCCGAAGGAAGTAATATTCAAAAGGTAGGCGACTTTTATTTCAGCGGGATGGATACTGTAATTATAAATAAACTGGGAGCAGAGCCGTTAAATAAAGAGTTTAGCCGGATCAATAAGATTAATAATATAAAAGACTTGAATTCCGTTATTGCACTTTATCAAACATACGGAGTTTCTCCGTTATTTAATTTCTTTGCGATGCAAGATCAAATGAACAGTTCTAAAATTGTTCCATATCTATATCAAGGCGGCATTGCCATGCCTGACAGAGACTATTATTTAAAAACAGATTCTGCTTCTACTAAAATCAGAAACAAGTACGTTGAACATATTAGCCGCATGTTTAAATTATTAGGAGATGATTCGCTTTTATCAAAAGAAGAAGCAAATATCGTAATGCATATTGAAACAAGACTTGCAAAA
Organism: Bacteroidota bacterium; assembly: GCA_021783875.1. Lineage (GTDB taxonomy): Bacteria > Bacteroidota > Ignavibacteria > Ignavibacteriales > Ignavibacteriaceae > FEN-1297. The sequence goes on along the minus strand of JAJXTM010000211.1, from coordinate 2,994 downwards.
TCCTCTATGACTCCAGTTGAACAGAGAGATCCTTATGCGATATATCATAAATTCTCCATAGAATCGGCAGATTCACTTACTCCTGCTATTAAATGGAAATCTTTTTTGAAGGAAACGGGAATTAAAAATTCAGATTATATAATTGTCAGTCAACCGGAGTTTTTTAAAGAAGTAAACAATTTATTAAAAAGCGAAAGCATAGATAATTGGAAAGTTTATTTAAGGTGGTGTTTAATAAATAATTTCGCTCCTTATTTAAGTAATAATTTTGTTAACGAGAATTTTCGATTTTTCGGAACAGTTCTTACGGGCGCAAAAGAGTTAAAGCCCCGATGGAAAAGAATTTTACAGGATGCAGATCAAGCAATCGGAGAAATTTTAGGGCAGGAATTTGTAAGACTTCATTTTCCGCCTGCTGCTAAAAAAAGAAACATTGAAATAGTGAATAATCTCATCAAGGTATTCGGAGAAAGAATTGAAAAGTTAGATTGGATGAGTAAACCCACAAAAGAAAAAGCTATTTATAAACTTCATAAGATATTGAAGAAAGTCGGTTATCCTGATAAATGGCGAGATTACAGCGGTTTAAGGATTGACAGAGGAGCCTATGTAGACAATATAATCCGTGCAAATATTTTTAATTTCAATTATATGATAAATAAAATCGGGAAGCCGGTTGATAAGACACTTTGGGAAATGACCCCTCAAACAGTTAATGCTTATTATGATCCATCATTAAATGAAATAGTTTTTCCGGCGGGAATACTACAACCGCCTTTTTTTGATTTGAATGCTGACGATGCAGTTAATTATGGAGAAACCGGTGCTACAATCGGACACGAAATGACGCACGGATTTGATGATCAGGGCAGACAGTATGATGCCAACGGTAATTTAAAAAACTGGTGGAGTGCCGATGACGAAAAGAAATTTAAATTACGGACAGAAAAAATAATTCAGCAGTTTACCGATTATGTTGTACTTGACAGTCTTCATGTAAACGGAGAACTAACACTTGGCGAGAATATTGCTGATTTAGGAGGACTTATTATTGCATACGATGCTTTCAAGCTGACAAAAGAAGGAAAGTCAAACAAAGAGATTAACGGTTTTACGCCGGATCAAAGATTTTTTATTGCATATGCACAATCATGGGCGGGACATGAAAGAAATGAAGCTTTGAAAAAACAAATATTAACCAACCCACATTCTCCGGATAAATTGAGAGCAAATGGTCCTCTTTCGAATATGCCGGAATTTTACAAAGCATTTAATGTGAAGCCGGGCGATCCGATGTATAGACCGGATAGTTTAAGGGTAAAAATTTGGTGATTTTCCGGTGAATGAAATTTCATTGCATTTATTCTATTTTTTAGATAAATACTATGTGAAAGAACTTTCTTTAATGTCATTTTTAAATTAATCTGAAAAGAAATATAACATGATTAATTGGTTCCAACATATTGAAACTAATCCAAACAAATTATTTAGTAAACCTACAATATTTAATACTAGAATATCTGTCGATTTAATACTTGAGAAATTAGCTGTTGGAGATACAATAGATGATTTGCTAAATGCCTACCCAAAATTAAAAAGAGAAGGCATAGCTGCTTGTCCTTTATTTGCGGCTGATTCAATAAAAAACGAAATAGTCTTATCCAAAGTTTCTTGAAATGACCTTAGTAGCTAATGAAAGTGTGGATTCTGGTATAATTCAAAACTTAAGACAAAAATGAATAATTGTAATATCAATTTCAGAGGAGTCTTCGGGCGCTGGAGATACCGAAGTTTTAAAGGTAGCAAAAGAAAAAGATTGTTTTCTAATAACTGAAGATAAAGATTTTGGGGAATTGGCATTTCGATTAAAACTATAAGACATTATAGAATTCTTTATTTATATATTACTTCAATCTCCGAAAAAATAATATTTATTTGCCATAAAGCTTTACCAGGCCCTTTATGAAATTTAAATATAGCCTCAAATTGCCTATCATTTAATTCTTTACAATTGACCTCTAAGAGTTCCTCTACTTGAAATTCATTTTCTCCATAATTATTTATCTCAAATAAAGTTACATTATAAAGTTTCATTTCAAAAGGTATATAATCCTTTTTTTCTTCATTCCAGTTTTCGAATTCGAATAAAATTTCTTTTTTTTCGAAAAATAATTCCATCATATTAATCGGCAAATCATGAAGATCCGATTTATTTAAATAATTTATTACTTCTGCATTTTTTATTTTCATTGTTCTTTAGTCCTTAATTATTCATAGGTAAATGTGATTCGCTCGAACCATGAGCTACAGGGTCTCCATTTTTATCTAAGTATTTGTCCTTCTTACTAGTTGAATTTGGGTTATATCTATGGTAATGATCTTTTCCCTTATAACCTTCTGTTCCTAATTTACCTTCATCATATCGAACCTTTTCACCGGTTTTTATATTTGATTTTTCAACCAGTTAAGTTTTGTATTCATTGATTGGATCATTTCCATAAAAACTTTTTAGGATTCCATTTTAAATTTCCCTTTTGGAAAACCGGTTCGATGAATGATTCCAACCTTTCAATTACTTTTTCAAATTCAATATCTGATTTTAATTTACGCCGCTTTAAAAAAGCCGACCACATTGACTGCATTGCTTTATCTTTTTTGAAATCAGAACTAAATACTGCAGATCTGTCGCTTAGATCGGTTTTTCTGTTTTTAAATGTTATCAGTATTGCTTCTTTTAGTTTTTTAGATTCGAATTGCTGTCTTTCTGCAAAATGCAGTATATCAAAGAAATCTTTCATTCTGCTGGTTGAGAAGCCGCGAGAAACTATTGCTTCAAACTTTTCTGCAATTGCAGATTCAATTGAGTATGCTAATAATTTGGGTGATGGAAGATCAAGAATAACCGGATAATCAATTTTAATTGGTCCGGCATAAACCGGATCGCCAAAGCCGATATCAATTTGTATTTTATCCCTGCTTTTTTCAAGGAATGCA
>JAJXTM010000014.1 GCA_021783875.1 Bacteroidota bacterium | reverse complement strand
CTAATAATCTTGAATTAGACCTTAAAAGTATGAAGAAAATTACAGAACTTTCTACTTTTGCAATTAAGCTCAATGAAATTTATACCTATCTTAATCAATCTCAGATTGATGTTATTAAACTTTCCGATAAATTTAAAGAGCATAGTCAATATTTGATAAGAGATCTAAGTCATATGCTCGATACGGTTAACCCTGCTAATTTTAAATCAGCTTTAGAAAAATTGAACTTTAAACCTGAAGAGGAAATAAATACTTTAAATAATGTTAAAATTCCCTCATTAAATGGAAATGGAATTAGTATTGATTTATCAAAACGCAAATCAGACGATTCAGTATTTGAAGACTCTGAAAATAATCAATTAAAGGAAAAGTTAATTCTGGATGATGATAAAGAAGATGAAGATCTTTTTTTTCATAACTATGAATCCGAAATCCTAAAATCCATTAAACCTATTGATAGTCTTCTTAAACAAATAGGCAAATCAGATATAAAGGAAGAAGAACTTGTTATATTGGCAAAATTAATGAAATATAACGGTGATAATTCAGCAAAAAAGAATTTTGATATTATAGCGAATATGCATTGGATAGTTTCAAAAGCATTGCTGCTTTTAAAAACACATGACTTAACACAAAATAAAAATATAATCGAATCAATTAGAGCCTGCCTAATTGTAATTGTAGCCCTAGTCCGCGGAAAAGAAGTTGACATATCTAATTATTTAAATAAAGCCGAAGAATTTGGTAAAGAAATTCAATCTATAAAAATCAAGGAAGATTCGTAATGGAAATTTTTGCGGTAATTATGGCCGGTGGTATCGGTTCAAGATTTTGGCCGAGGAGTAAAGAAAAAACTCCGAAACAATTGTTAAGGATCTTTGGGGAAAATACAATGATTCAGGATACAGTGAATAGACTTACCGATATAGTAAGAAAGGAAAATATTTTTATAGTCACAAATAAAATTCAAAGAGGTGAAATTCTAAATCAGTTAAAAGATATTCCAGCGGAAAATATAATTGAAGAACCTTTCGGAAGAAATACCGCGGCTTGCGTAGGGCTTGCTTCAATTATAATAAGCCATAAAGTCAAAGACGCAGTTGTAATTGTACTGCCGGCAGATCATATTATCAGCAATAAAGAGCTTTTTGGAAAGACGATTTTGAATGCCGTTGATTTTGCATTTAATTCTAAAGGTTTAGTTACCATCGGAATAAAACCGACCAGACCGGAAACAGGCTACGGCTATATTCAAATAAATGAAACGGAAATTTCAGAAAATATATCTAAAGTTTTAACTTTTGCTGAAAAACCTAATTATGCTACAGCGCTTAGATTTTTAGAAAGCGGTGATTTTTTCTGGAACAGCGGAATGTTTATTTGGCGGGTTGATATTATACTTGAAGAAATAAAATCATTTATGCCTGACTTATATGAGGGACTTGAAAAAATCAGAAATGAAATTAATTCCCCTAAGTATAATGAAACATTAACAAATGTATACGGCATGCTTCGAAGCGTTTCTATTGATTACGGCATTATGGAAAAATCTAATAAGGTTTTTCTGACTAAGGGAGAATTCTCATGGAGCGACGTAGGAAGTTGGGAGGAAGTTTATCAGTTATCTCCCAAAAACGATGACGGAAATGCAATTAACGGTAATGTATTTTTAGACGGCACTTCTGATTCGTTTATATATTCACCTGAAAAGTTTACGGCAGCTATCGGAATTGAGAATTTAATAGTTATTAATACTAAAGATGCTTTACTTATTTGCAGAAGAGATAATAGTCAGGATGTTAAAAAGGTAGTAGACTTTCTCAAGATCAATAAACTAAATGAACATCTTTGATTAATCATCTTAAAATAAAAAATAAATAAATTTTAATTAGGTTTTATTTTATTAAACAGGTCATTATTTATTACGGACAAAAAATTCTATAATATCATCTATATATAAGGGATCATTTTGGTTACTGCAAAATCATTTGTTGAAGAAATAATAAAAATTGAAAATAACATTCATCTTCTCAAAATTTATTCTCCGAAAATTGCCTCCGAAATTACTCCCGGACAATTTTTAAACATAAAAGTATCCGATAATTTTTTCCCATTGCTTCGACGCCCATTCAGCATCTGCGATGTAGATGAGAAGTTTATTTATATAATGTTTAATATCTTAGGAGACGGAACAAAAATTCTAGCCCGGAAAAGAACCGGTGAAGAACTGGATATACTCGGACCTCTTGGGCATGGTTTCAAAACCGAGGGTAATTTTGATACTGCAATCATTGTTGCCGGAGGACTTGGTGCCGCACCTTTCCCTTTGTTTACGAAACAAATGAGCTCACTCGGGAAAAATATTTATTCTTTTATCGGAGGTAAATCTGAATCTGATATCATTACATATGGAATGAATAATACTTTTATTTCGACTGACGATGGCTCATTTGGGTTCAAAGGAACAGTCATTGAATTGCTGAACAGAAACATAAAAATACTTCAGGAAAATAAAATTAAAATATTCTCTTGCGGTCCTACCCCAATGTTAAGAGCGCTAAAAGAATTTTGCGTAAAAAATAATTTTGATTGTGAAGTTTCAACTGAAAGTGCAATGGCATGCGGATTTGGAATTTGTCAGGGCTGCCCTATTGAGTCAGAATCAAAGAAGGATAAATATTTGCTGGTATGCAAAGATGGTCCTGTCTTTAATATTAAGGATGTATTGATATGAACGATATTGACTTAAGTGTTTCAATAGGTCCAATAAAACTTAGAAATCCTATATTATTAGCATCGGGAACAGTGGGCTATGGCAATGAAATGTCCGAACATATCGATTTAAATAAAATAGGCGGAATTGTTACTAAATCACTTAGCTTAAAACCTCGTAAAGGAAATCCTCCTCAGAGAATAGTAGAAACTCCGGCTGGTATGCTTAATGCTATTGGGTTAGCTAATGTTGGTGTTGAAGTATTTTTAAAAGAGAAAATACCTTTTCTTAAACAATTTGACGTTCCCCTCATTTGTAATATTGCTGCCAGCTCTGTTGATGAATATGTTGAATGTACGAAAATTCTAACTCAAGAAGATTTTATTTCGGCATTTGAAATCAATGTCTCATGTCCGAATGTAAAGGATGGAGGGCTGCAATTCGGGAATGATATTTCTTCAGTAGGTAAAATTACAGCTAAAGTAAAAGCAGTAACTAAAAAACCGGTTATTATAAAATTATCTCCGAATGTCTCATATATATCTGAATTTGCTAAGGTAGTAAAGGAAGAAGGCGGTGATGCTGTCTCAGCTATAAATACCCTTGTCGGTACTTCCTTTAACATTATCACAAGGCGACCCAAAATTTATAATGTTACCGGGGGACTTTCAGGACCTGCAATTAAACCGGTTGCACTGGCTAAAGTTCTTGAAATAAAGCAAAAGGTTGAGATTCCCATTATCGGAATTGGCGGAATTTCTAATTGGCAGGATGTTGTAGAATTTATGATAGCCGGATCATCTGCAATACAGTTAGGTACAATAAATTTTGTCAATCCAACTGCTGCAATTCAAATTATTGATGGTTTAGAGCAATACTGCTTGCATTATGGATTAAAAAATATTTCTCAATTGACCGGATCATATATTTTGAAATGAATATAGAACAATCTCTTAAAAAACTTTTTTCTTTGCATGTTTTCGGAATTAAGCTTGGGCTTGAAAATATTACTAATTTTATGTTAGAACTCGGAAATCCGCAATTTAAACTAAAAACTTTTCATATTGCCGGATCAAACGGAAAGGGAAGCACTTCATCATTTATTGCTAGTATGCTAATGGAACTGGGATATTCCGTAGGATTGTATACCTCTCCACATTTTGTCAGATTTAATGAAAGGATAAAAATCAATAATGTGCAAATTCCGGATTCTATAGTAGCTGAATTTATTTCAAATAATGAAAAATTTATTGATGATAATAAACTTACTTTTTTTGAAGTGACTACTGCACTTGCATTTAAGTACTTTTCAGATAGAAAAGTAGATTTTGCAGTAATTGAAACCGGTCTCGGAGGTCGTCTTGATGCAACTAATGTAATCAATCCGGGTAATGTAGTGATTACTTCAATCAGTCTTGAACACACAAATATTTTAGGTAATACAATTAAAGAAATTGCTTCTGAAAAAGCTGCTATAATAAAAAAACATTCTTATGTATATACAGGCAGGCTTCCTGCGGATGCAAACGAGGTTATTGAAAAAAAATGTTTGGAAACTGACAGTTTATTATTTAAAATTGAAGATTATGTTATTGAAAAGGGAAATTCCTTAGAACTTTATACCGAAGAACTTGAAATTGATGATTTTAGGATGCCGCTTTTGGGTAGATACCAAAAATATAATGCAGCTTTAGCAGCTCTTTCGGTTTCAAAAACTTTAGAGATTGATAATTTCCGAGTAATTGAGCATGGAATTAAAAATGTTATTTCTAATACCGGAATTCAGGGAAGATATGAATTCTTTAGGAAAAAACCGGATATTATTTTTGATTCTGCACATAATCCGGAAAGTATTCTTAATTTTACCGAAGAATTCAATAATAAATCGGGAATATATAAAAGGAAAATTCTACTCTTTGGGGTTCTGAAAGATAAGGCAGTCGATCAGATTTTGCTTATGCTTAAAGATTCATTTGATGAAATTCATATTACCGAAGTTGATAGTGAACGTTCCTGCAGAATGGAAGACCTTCTTAAAATAGCCGAAAGTCTTTCCATAAATGTTATCGAGGAGAAGAATCCTGCTGAATACGTTGAAAATTTTAAGTATGAAAATGAGGACTTTTGCCTGGTTGTAGTAGGGAGTATGTATCTTTTGGGTCAAATAAAATCTTTGGTACATCAAAATTAGACTCTTGACATTCTTTTTTATAAACATTATGTTTGGAACATACCTCTTGTTCCTTTCAACAAAATAAAGTGTGAATTAGAAAATAATCCTCGTTTTGATTATTCCGAAAAAATCTTTAGTAAATAGTGTGTTTAAAAATATCAATTCAAAAATAATCTTATCATAATATAATAGGACGACTAAAATGCCAATGGACATTTCTGAGCTCAAATCAAAAAAAATAGTTGAGCTAAATTCAATTGCCAAAGAATTAAACATTGCCGGGTATAGTGACCTGAGAAAACAGGAGCTTATCTTTAAAATTCTCGAAGCTCAAACTGCAAAAGACGGACTAACTTTTTCAAAGGGAGTATTAGAAGTTTTACCTGACGGGTACGGATTTTTAAGATCTTCAGACTATAACTATCTGCCATCTCCCGATGATATCTATGTCTCACCCTCACAAATTAAAAAATTTAGTTTGCGAACAGGCGATTTTGTGAGCGGGCAGGTTCGTCCTCCTAAAGAGGGTGAACGATTTTTTGCACTTTTACGTGTAGAGGCAGTCAATGGTCTTGAACCGGAAGGCATTAGAGAAAGAACTTTGTTTGACAATCTTGTCCCTGTTTATCCGACCAAAAGAATAAATATTGAATCGGCTCCCGGAGAATATTCAATGAGAATAATGGATTTACTTTCTCCCATCGGCAAAGGGCAACGCGGATTAATCGTATCTCCTCCCAAAAGCGGTAAAACAATTCTCCTCCAAAAAATTGCTAACTCAATTACAAGAAATCATCCTGAAATTAAATTGATAATCCTATTAATTGATGAGCGTCCTGAAGAAGTTACTGATATGGAAAAGATCGGTTAAAGCCGAAGTCATTAGCTCCACTTTTGATGAACCGCCTGAACGGCATGTTCAAGTTGCCGATATGGTTATTGAAAAAGCAAAAAGACTTGTTGAAGCAAAAGAAGATGTCGTTATTTTATTAGATAGTATAACCAGATTAGCCAGAGCTCACAATATTGTTGTCCCTCATAGCGGAAGAATTCTTTCCGGAGGCGTTGATGCCAATGCTTTGCATAAACCTAAAAGATTCTTCGGCGCTGCTAGGAATACTGAGGACGGAGGCAGTTTGACTATTATAGCTACTGCATTAATTGATACCGGAAGCAGGATGGATGATGTTATCTTTGAGGAGTTTAAAGGTACAGGCAATATGGAACTTGTTCTCAATCGCGATCTTAGCGATAGAAGAATTTTCCCGGCTATTGATGTTAATCGTTCCGGAACACGCCGTGAAGATCTTTTAATGAAGGAAGATGAAATTGCTAAAATTTGGATTTTGAGAAAGATTCTTAGCGATTTTAGTCCGGTTGAAGCTATGGATTTCTTGCTGGATAAAATTAGAGGGACTAAGAATAATAAAGACTTTCTGAATAATATGAACAGCTAGGTATTCTTCCGGTATTAAATATTCTTTGCAATATAAGGTTTTTTTATTACTTAATATTTGCCTCGTTATGCTGAAGGAAATATTGAAATGAAATTCGCTGATAGCCAAAACTATAATGAGAAAATACGTATTTACTTGTGGTGATATAAACGGAATAGGTCCTGAAATTGTCATCAAAGCATTAAATAAATTATATCTGAAAAAGCAAAGTTCTTTCATCTTTATATGCCCTGCAAATGTATTTCGTTCAATCATAAAAAAGAATCCGGTAAATTTCGAATATGAAATTACGGATAAGACAGATTTATCCGAAAAGAAAAAAATACAAATAATTGATATAGGCAACGTTTCTCAAAAATTGGGGACACCGACTATTGAAAGCGGAAAAGCTGCTTATAATGCTATTAAGCTTTCTTTTGAACTGGTAAGCAAAAAAATAGCAGACGGAATAATAACTGCACCAATTTCTAAAACCGCTCTTAAATATGCCGGCATAAATTTTCCCGGACATACTGAATTATATGCCCACTGGTGTAAAACAAATTTATATGCAATGACATTTCTCTCTCCCAAAATGAATGCTGCACTAATTACTATTCATGAACCGCTTAAAAATGTTCCGAGTATGATTACAGGGAAATTACTTCGGGAAAAATTTAATATTGTATATAACTTTCTCAAAATTGATATGAGGATTTCAGAACCCAAAATTGCTGTGCTCGGGCTTAATCCTCATGCCGGCGAAAATGGTTTTATCGGAAAAGAAGAAGAGAAAATTATTAAACCTATTATAAATGAAAAGAATTATTCAAAGTATTTTGACGGAACTTTTTCTCCCGATGCTTTTTTTGCAAACAAACTTTTCCTAAATTATGATTTAGTCATTGGCAATTATCATGACCAAATATTAATTCCGTTTAAGTTATTAAATTTTTGGAAAGGTGTAAATTATACAGCCGGATTACCTTTGGTGCGAACTTCGCCTGATCATGGGACCGCATTTAATATAGCAGGGGAAAATATCGCTTCCGACTCGAGCCTTCTCGAGGCATATAATTATGCCGAAAAAATAATAAAAAATAGATTATTGAGAAACTGAAATTTATTATGATATTAGCATTTAAGAACGTCGAATTTAATTATTTAAATCAACCTGTTTTTTCGGGTCTAAATTTTACTCTGGAACAAAATGAATTTTGTTTCCTTATCGGTAAGAGCGGATCCGGTAAAAGTACCTTTCTGCAAATGATTTATATGAATATTCTTCCGGAATACGGCAGAATTACCTTTGATAAGTTTGATTCACAATCTATTAAATCAAAGGAACTTCCATTACTAAGAAGAAAATTGGGGATAATCTTTCAGGACTTCAAATTGCTGAATGACAGAAATTTATATGACAATCTCGCATTTGTTATGGAAGCTACAAATAAATCTAAGAGTGAAATCAGAAAAAGAGTTAATGACTCTTTGACTGATGTTGGGCTTTCGCATCGCCGGTATAGTTTTCCTAAAGAACTTTCAGGAGGAGAAAAACAACGTGTAGCTATTGCGAGGGCTTTGGTAAACGATCCTTTGCTCATTTTAGCTGATGAGCCAACCGGAAATTTGGATCCGGCTACTTCATTAGAAATCCTTGAGATATTAAAGAAAATTAATTCCCGCGGTACCGCAGTTATTTTTGCCACTCACAATTATGATCTTATTAAAAGCTTTAATGCAAAGATAATAAAGATCGAAGATGGCAAAGCATTAAATGTAGTTATGAAACCTAAGCAATAACTTTATTTCCCTTTGCTTTTTCTAATTCATCAATGATATTTTTAGTAACTTCATCTATTGTCAAAAGTCCGTTAATATATATTTCATTCTTTTTATCTTGGAAGTAAGTTAAAACCGGTTCTGTCGCTTCCTTATAAATTCTAAGCCTATTCCGAATGACATCTTCTTTATCATCATTCCGCTGGTAAAAACTTTCTTCCGCACCGCAAATCGGGCAAGCAGTTAGACCTTTAATGTCATTATAATTTAATATATTACTGCAGTTCTTGCATGCTCTGCGGTTGGTCAATCTTCTTACTATTTCTTCTTCATTTGCGCTTATTATTACAATTCTTGCATCATTAATCTTTAACTGATCAAATAACTCATCCAATTCTTTAGCTTGTAATAAATTACGCGGAAATCCATCAAGAATAAATCCATTTGAGCACTTACTTTGAATTAAATTATCCCGAATTAAAGAAATCATTATCTCATCAGAGACTAATTCTCCTTTTTTCATTGCTGACTGAGCTGCAATTCCTAATGGTGTTTGCTCTTCAACAGCCTGCCTTAATATATCACCGGTAGATATATGCGGAATGTTTAAAGTATTAGATATAATCTTTGCCTGCGTACCTTTGCCGACTCCCGGAGAACCGAATAAAATAATTCTCATCTTATTTCCCTCGATATTTAGTTATTAATTTGTGTGACAACATATATAAATGAGTTAATTGTAATTCTCATTTCGGATTTTATAGAAAAATTTTCTCAAAAGCTCTTGGCTCTCTTGAGAGTATATTCCAGAATATAATTTTATAGTATGGTTGACCTTGCCTTCTTCCGCAATATTATATAAGGATCCGCAGGCGCCGTATTTTGGGTCGAATTCAGCAAAATAAATGGTCCTGATTCGAGCATTCAATAGGGCTCCGGTGCACATTACACAAGGTTCAAGTGTTACATATATGTCACATTCATTTAAACGCCAATTCCCTAAATTATTTGCGGCAGCAGTAATCGCAATCATTTCAGCATGAGCAGTCGGGTCTTTTAAACTCTCGGTCTGATTAAATCCTTTGCCGATAATTTTCCCGCTATGGACAATCACTGCTCCAATGGGTACTTCATTAAGCTCTAATGCATTTTCAGCTTCTTGAAGAGCTGAGAACATATATTTGTAGTCTTTTTCGTCGAAAATCATAACCTATTATTATTTTACCCTTGTACGCCCGGAAGGATTCGAACCCTCAACCCTTTGATCCGAAGTCAAATGCTCTGTCCAGTTGAGCTACGGGCGCATCAATTAAAATTTTATTTATGGTAAAGATACATTTTCGAATAGGGAAAAGTCAAACAAAAAGTTGCATCGATTAAATTTGAATTATATTTGTTCCCAAATAATTAAATACTAAATTAATGAAAATGAAAGAGAAATATATTTTAATTTCCCAAAATTTATTCGGTAATATCGGTAATAATTTTTTAGATAGTTTTAAGGGAAATAATGTATATTATCATCTTGCGGCGATTGCTTCTACTCGGTTTTAGCTTTTTATTGGAACTTTAATAGACCAAAAACATAACTCACTAATACTCAATCTTCATCATTAACTTTAAGCGCCAAGAATGACGCTGCAATAAATGATATACCTCCCAAAAGTAATGCGTATATTGCCTGACCACCGAATAAATGCTTTACAAAAAAGCCAAGGATTGCAGCGGCTGTGATTTGAGGAATAACAATGAAAAAATTAAAGATTCCCATGTAAACTCCCATTTTGTTCGGGGGAAGTGAACCGGTTAATATTGCATACGGCATAGCAAGAATCGATGCCCAGGCTAACCCTATTCCTAGTTCCGAAATTATAAGTAAATGAGGATCTTTAATAAAATAAAAAGATGCTAAGCTTACACCTCCGACAGCCAAGCTAATTGCATGCACACTTTTTCTGTTCATTTTTTTTGACAACCACACTAATACAAAAGCCATAATAGCAGCAAACCCATTGTAAACAGCCATTAAAACACCGACCCAATCTGCGCCTTTATTGTAAAGCTCAGATGATGGATCAGTTGCATTGAATATATGATGAGCGACTGCAGGAGTAGTATAAATCCACATTGCAAATAATGCGAACCAGGAAAAAAATTGAACATACGAAAGCTGAACCATTGTTTTTGGCATATTATAAAGATCATTCATAACGGTTACTAACCCGTTTTTCGAAACATCTCCGGAGAAGGGTACTTCTTTATTGAGAGATAAGAATGCAGTAATGATTTGAAGTAATCCGAATGCAGAAATTGCCAAGAAGAAAACAGCTAAACCATAATCCATATAAATGAAATAATAGAAAATTAAAAAAAGTACGATTCCTGAAAGTGTCCAAATTATTCCTCGATTAAGAAATACACCGTGATTGGTAAAATTATTTTTATCGAGAATAGGAATGAATCTATTTTCTTCTTGACCGTATTTTTCTAATTGTTCAGGAGAGTATTCTTTTGAGCTTAATACAGTCCATAAAACAGCAATAAAAAATACTGAACCGCCGATATAAAAAGATAATTTAACTGATTGCGGGATTATGCCTTCAGGAGCGATGTTACTAACCCCAAACCAATTTGTCATAATATATGGAAGCGCTGATGCTACTACCGCACCAATTCCGATAAAAAAACTCTGCATCGAAAATCCGATTGTCCTTTGTTCCGGAGGAAGCATATCACCAACAAAAGCTCTAAAAGGCTCCATGGAAATATTTATGGAAGCATCCATAATCCATAACATCCCGGCAGCCATCCACAAAACAAAAGAATTAGGCATAATAATTAATGCAAGCGATGCAAGGATTGCTCCGGATAAAAAATAAGGTCTTCTTCTTCCAAGTCTGCCCCAAGTTTTATCACTCATGTGACCTATAATTGGCTGTACAATCAGACCTGTAATAGGAGCTGCTATCCATAATAGCGGTATAGCATCAATCTTTGCTCCGAGAGTCTCAAAAATTCTACTAACATTTGCATTTTGAAGTGCAAAACCGAACTGAATTCCTAAAAATCCAAAACTCATGTTCCAGATTTGCCAGAAATTTAAATGCGGTTTTTTCATAATCTATCTTTCTATTGATATGTTGTATGATTGAATGGAAAAATAGAATAAATATTTATATATGTCCTAATAGTTTTTGAAAATTTTCAAAAAACACCCTAAACAGGTAGGTCTAAAAATTTATTACTATAGGGGACGAAAGTGTTAAATTATTAATATTTTTTAATGCATAATTTAGTATTCATTAAGAAATTATGTAATATAATTACCATGTAAAAATTATTAATTTAACAATTTTATTAGGAGTTAAAAATGAAGTTCCGTAAGATGTTCTTGGCTTTATTAGCCGCAGTTTTATTTGTCAGCTTTACAGCACCTTCTTTTGCACAGGAATCACCAAAAAAAGAAAAGAAAGAAATGAAAGTTGAAAAGAAAGAGCACAAAGTTGCAAAAAAAGAAGCTAAATTAGCAAAAAGAGAAAAAAAGGTTGAGAAAAAGGCTGCTAAAAAAGTAGCTAAAATTGAGAAAAAAGAGAAAAAAGTTGAAAAGAAAGAAAAAATGCTGCACAAAAAAGCAGAAAAGAAAGAAATGAAGTAATTCCTCTTTTTTTTATTAAATTAAAGCTTGTAAGTTTTACTTACAAGCTTTTTTTATTTTTAGACTATATTGGTATATTTCCTTCAAAATATTTCTTTATTTAGTAAAAGTATGTGCGGGGCTATAGCTCAGCTGGGAGAGCGTCTCGTTCGCAACGAGAAGGTCAGCGGTTCGATCCCGCTTAGCTCCACAAATTAAATTTTCAAAACTATTACGGCAATTTAACTTAATTTATGCCCGAAAAAATAAATGAAATTTCACAACGTAAAAATGAACACCTTAAGCTATGCCTTACTGATAAGGTGTCATTTAAAGATAAAAGTAACGGCTTTGAGAATTATGAATTTAAACATTATGCAATTACAGAAGTAAAAAGGGATAGCATTTCATTTGAATCTGATTTTCTCGGGAAAAAGGTTAGTTATCCTTTTATAATATCCTGTATGACCGGAGGAACCGAAAAATCAGAAGAAATTAATTCTCGTTTATCTATTGCAGCTCACAAATTGAATATTCCTTTAGGAGTTGGCAGTCAGAGAATAGCTCTTAAATCATTAGAATCTAAAAATACTTATAAAGTTATCAGAAAAAATGCTCCTAATATCCCTATACTCGGTAATATCGGAGCATCTGAACTGGCAAAAAAGGAAAACTTGAATAAAATTCAATCGCTTGTAGATATGATCGGGGCAGATGCTATGGTAGTGCATTTAAATCCTTTACAGGAACTTCTGCAAGGTGAAGGAAACCCCGAGTTTACCGGTTTTTTGAAATATATGGAAAAACTTATTAAGAAAATATCAGTTCCGGTAATTGTCAAAGAAGTCGGCGCCGGAATATCTAAAGAAGCTGCTCTAAAATTACTTGAAATAGGTGTAAGAGGCATCGATGTTGCCGGAGCGGGAGGCACTAGTTGGGCAGGTGTTGAGATTTTAAGAAATAAAGGTGATCAGAAAAGTTTATTCTGGGATTGGGGGCTGCCGACATCTTATTGTTTGAGAAAGATTTCTAAACTCAAAAAGAAATATAACTTTATTTTAATAGGATCAGGCGGAATTTCTAATGCTTTTGATTCAGCCAAGGCATTTGCCTTAGGAGCCGATTTTACAGCTTCTGCCCGTACTATTCTTATGCGGTTAAACAAAGACGATATTGACGGTGTTATAAAACTTGTTACTGAATGGTTTGATATTCTAAGTAAAATATTATTTCTTACCGGATCCGGTTCAATTATGGAACTGGGAAAGGGCAAACTTATTAGAAAGGATAAATTGTGCTGACCGGGGATAAATTAAATAAATTTTCAATTATTTGTGATCACGAAAGAAAAGAAATTGAGTCCAGACTTAATAAAATTATTAAAAATAGGAAGCCCTCTACTTTATATAAACCGGGTAATTATATTCTGGAAGGCGGGGGTAAAAGACTAAGACCTATTCTTGTTTTGCTGAGCGCAAAAGCTGTTGGCGGCAGTATTTCATCTTTTTATAATGCTGCTATTGCAGTCGAACTGCTTCATAATTTTACTTTAGTCCATGACGACATAATGGATAATGCCGATAAAAGAAGGGGAAGAATAACACTTCATAAAAAATATGATCTTAGCACTGCAATTCTGGTCGGAGACAGCTTGTTGTCAGTCGCTTATGAATATTTACTTAAAGACTGCAATGGAAATACCAAAGAAATTTTAGTTACCTTTACGAAAGGTTTAGTAGATGTTTGCGAAGGTCAAAGCCTTGATAAAGAATATGAAGTTCTAAAACAGGTAACGCTCAAAGAATATCTTTTTATGATTGAAAAGAAAACTGCTGCTATGGCGGAAATGTGCTGTAAAATGGGCGCTTTGCTTGGTAACGGCAGTATCAAGGAAGTGAATGATCTGGCAAAATTCGGAAGGAATTTGGGTATTGCTTTTCAAATACAGGACGATCTACTGGACATAATAGGCAATGAAAAAGAATTCGGAAAGATTACCGGCGGTGACCTTGTCGAAGGAAAGAAAACATTCCTTTTATTGAAAGCTCTTGAAGTCGCAAAGGGCGATGATCTTAAAAAAATAAAATTAATAATAAAACAAAAAGGAATATCTCCGGAATTAATTGAAGAATATAAAAATATTTATTTAAAACTCGGGGTAATTGAAGAAGCAAAAAAGGAAATTAAAAAATATTCCGTTAAAGCTTTAAAATCCTTACAGGTATTAAAAAATGAAGAAGACAGATTTATCCTTACAGCTCTTGCTGATTCACTTATAGATAGAAGCAAATAATGATTGAACATACGGTGAAAATTGTTAACAAAGCAGGACTTCATACAAGACCGGCTGCCACTTTAGTTAAATTAGCGTCAAAATATAAATGCGATTTCTATATATCTAAAGACGGTTTAAGTATTAATGCTAAAAGCATTATAGGTGTTATGACCTTAGCCGCTGAAATGGGCTCAGAACTTATTCTCACTTTTGAGGGAGCGGATGAAGCCGATGCATCTAAGGAAATTATCGATTACTTTAACAGAGGATTTGATGAATTGTGAAAAACTTTAAACAAATATTTAAAGAAGCCGAAAATGCAATTACCGGAATTGCTGCTGCTCCCGGAATTGTAATTGCCAAAGCTTATTTATTTACCAAAGAAAAATTGGAAATAAATGACGGAGATATTTCAAATATTGAAGAAGCGAAGAGCAACTTGGTCGAAGCATTAGCTAAATCAAAAAAAGAATTGAATAAAATTTTTGCAATTGCTAAAGAAAAAATGGAAGGGCAAAGAGCAGCTATTTTTGAAGCTCAGATGATGATTCTCGATGATCCAATTTTATTGGATAATATTAACAAACGAATTGAAACGGAGAAAAAGCAGCCTGAATATATTGTAAATAATGAAATATCAAAATACCAGCAGCTTATGGCACATTCGCATGAAGCATACATGAACGAAAGAGCCAGTGATATTGAAGATATTAAAAACCGGATCATAAGAAATCTCCAAAAAAAGAGATGGATCTCTAAAATTCAAAATGATATGATTGTTGTCAGCGATTCTTTAACTCCTTCCGATACTATCTTATTGTCCAGATGCGATGTCAGGGGTTTTGTTACTGAACACGGAGGACTTACTTCACATGCCGCTATTATTTCAAGATCTCTTGATATTCCCGCTGTTGTCGGTGTTCATAATGTTACAAAGCTGATTAAGGATAATGATACAATTATTATTGACGGATTCCACGGATATATTCTGATTAATCCAAACGAAGAACAAATCAATTTCTTTAGTGCTAAACATGAAAAGTTGATAGAACTTCAAAAAAGTTTGGCAGAACTTAAAGATCAACCGGCTAAAACTATTGATGGTCATGAAATTCAGCTGCTTGCTAATGTTGATGTTACGGGAGAAATCGACCTTGTTATAACTAATGATGCCAAAGGTATAGGTCTTTATAGAACCGAGCAAATAATAGAAGAACTCGGAGAAATTCCTAACGAAGAAGAACAAACAAAGATTTATTTGAATCTTTCAACCAGAATTTATCCGAAACCATTAATTATTCGTGCTTTTGATATTGGCGGAGATAAGTTCAAGTTTCTTGATTTTACCGAACCGAATCCTTTTTTGGGACTTCGCGGTATCAGATTGCTTTTAGAAAACGAAAATATGTTCCGAACCCAAATTCGTGCAGTGCTTAAAGCTAGTTCAAATAAAAATATACAATTTATGCTGCCAATGGTTTCGTCCATACGCGAAATTAGGAAGTCATTAGCCATAATTAACGAATGCAAAAATGAACTGAAACATGAAAAAATTAATTTTGACAAAGATTGTAAAATCGGGATTATGATTGAAGTACCGTCTGCTGCGCTATTGACTTATGAACTAGCCGAAATAGTCGATTTTATCAGCATAGGGACAAATGACTTAATACAATATTTAATGGCAGTTGACAGGGGAAATGATTTAGTCTCAAATTTATATCAGGAATTTCATCCTGCAGTAATAAGGACTCTAAGTCATATTGTCAAAGAATCAAAACGCGCACATAAGTCGGTAAGCCTCTGCGGTGAAATGGCTGCTGATACTCTTGCAATTCCTCTTTTAATCGGACTGGGGTTGAATAGTTTGAGTATTTCACCTACTACTATACCATACGCTAAAAGAATTATTAGAAGTATTTCGTATGAAAAAGCTAAAATTTTGGGGGATGAGTGCCTTGCATCTGGAACAGTTGAAGAAATAACTGAAAAACTGCAAAAGTTTTTTAAAGATAATTCAATTACCAGAACAAGAAACATTATTTAGCTGCCCCGGACTTCAGAATTAATTAATTAATTTATCCAAATCTATTTAAAGATAATTAAATGCTGACAGTATTAGACTCAATCAATCTTTCTACCGAATATCTAAAGAATAAAGGGATCGAATCTCCCAGGATAAATGCTGAATTAATTTTAGCCCATATTCTTAAATTGAAAAGATTAGACCTTTATCTTTCCTTTGACAGACCTTTGAAAGAGGATGAAATTGTTTTATATCGTCAATTCCTTAAAAGGAGAAGTGAGTTTGAACCTCTTCAATATATTCTTGGCACTGTAAATTTTTTCGGATTGGATTTCAAAATATCTCCGGCTGTACTAATACCAAGACCCGAAACTGAATTACTTGCCGAGGAAATAATTAATGAATTCAAAGATCAAGAATTTATAAAAATATTAGACATAGGTACAGGAAGCGGAAATATTGCTATTACGCTTGCAAAATTTCTCCCAAATTCCATTATAATAGCGACTGACATTA
Source organism: Bacteroidota bacterium (assembly GCA_021783875.1). Taxonomy (GTDB): domain Bacteria; phylum Bacteroidota; class Ignavibacteria; order Ignavibacteriales; family Ignavibacteriaceae; genus FEN-1297. The sequence goes on along the minus strand of JAJXTM010000014.1, from coordinate 4,580 downwards.
GCGTAGAAGCAATTGCTATTGCTGTTGAGAATGCAAAATCAAACGGCGTTTCGGATAAAATAATCTTTGCCGTAAATGACATTTTTTCTTCCGAAAATCTTACAGAAAATAATTTTGACGTCATAGTATCTAATCCTCCGTATATTACATCGCAAGATTTCAAAAATCTTAGTAAAGAATTAAAGGATTATGAACCAAAAGCAGCTCTGACAGATTCGTCAAACGGGCTTAGCTTTTATGATATTATTTCTTCAAAGTGCAATATATATCTCAAAAAAGGCGGTAAATTATTCTTTGAATTAGGTTACGGACACTCCGAAAATGTTCAGGAGATTATGAAAAAAAACCATTTTATCAGCATATCAGTTAAAAAAGATTATCAGAATATAGATAGAATTATACGGGGGGAATTTCTGTGAGAGCAATAGTTCAAAAAGTAATTTCGGGCGGTGTGAATATCCCGGATTCAAATTATAAAGAGGAAATCAATGCCGGAATTGTGATTCTTATAGGCGTCAAAGCAGGCGATTCAATAAATGATGCAGAATTTGTTGCTGACAAGTGCAGCGCATTGAGGATATTTTCGGAGAAAGATGCAAAACCGGAATCGGGGAATGATAAGATGAGTTTATCTGTAAAAGATATTAATGGTGAAGCTTTGATAATTTCGCAATTTACTTTATACGGAGACACTTCCCGCGGTAATCGACCTGATTTTACAAAAGCAGCAAAACCGGATGAAGCATTAAATTTATATCAAAATTTTATTGATAGAATGAAATTAAATCTTGGAAGTGAAAAAATTAAAACCGGAATTTTCGGAAAAATGATGCTCGTTAAAATCATTAATGACGGTCCGGTAACAATTATTGTTGACTCTAAATAACTTTTATTAACAAATAAATCGGTAATATATTGCAGTCTGCATTGCTTGTATTCCTTGATGGGATCGGAATAGGTAAGGAAGATTACCAGAACAACCCATTCTTTAAGTATAAGTTTAAATTATTCAATAATTATTTTGAAGATATTCCTAAAATAAATAATGAATATTTAAACTCTAAGGGATCATATATATTCCCAACCGACGCAAAGCTTGGTGTTGAAGGATTCCCTCAAAGCGGAACCGGTCAAACTTCAATTTTATGCGGATTTAATGCACCGGCATTTGTAGGGAAACATTTCGGACCTTTCCCTTATTCAACTACTATTCCAATTCTAGAATCTCAAAATATCTTTAGACATTTCAAATCACATAAAAAGAATGTGTGCTTTGCAAACGGATATCCAAAAGTATTCTTCAAGTATATAAAATCTATAAAACCGAGGTTAAGTTCTACTCCATTAGCCTGCCGTTTAAGCGGGGTTAAATTTAGAACTTCATCTGATGTCCGAAGCGGTAAAGCAGTAACTGCAGAAATAATTAATAGCCGTTGGAATCAACGATTAAAATACAAGCTGCCTGAAATAAAGGCATCGACAGCAGCCAGACGACTATTGCGCATTGCATCAGAAAATCATTTTACGATGTACGAGTATTATTTAACCGATTATATCGGTCACGGTAAATATGATGGAAATCTTGAGTCAGCCGCAGCAATTTTGGATGACTTCCTATACACATTGCTTTCTGAATTAGACAGATCAAATATGACTTTATTAGTATGTTCGGATCACGGGAATTATGAAGACCTGTCAGTAAAGACACATACGCTAAATAACTGTTTAACTATCAGCGCCGGAAAACATGGGGAAAGACTTGCAAGTAAAATCAAAAACATTTCCCAAATCAAACACGAGCTTATAAATGTTTTGAAATGAAAGATTATCCGTTAGTCAAATTTGCGATATATTTTATAATGGGGATTATTTTACAAAAACATTTCTCATTACAACCCGTATTTTATTACTTAATTATTATCCCGGCATTAATAATCCTGATTGTTCTTATTAGAATAAAACCTCTAAAATCTGTTTTTATCTCATTGATTGCCGGCATAATTATTTTATTAAGCGGAAATTTTCTTGCACGGCAATATTTTGCTAATCAAATTCTTTTACCTTCCGATATTAACAGGATTATAAACATTAATGTTTTTGGTTCAATTGATAATATTGAATTGAATAAAAGTAAGGGAGTTGTCTTTTATTTAACGTCCGATTCACTTAAGTACCGAGGAAATAAAGTAGATATTAAAACAAAATTCATTTGCAGAATAAATCTTCAAAATAAAAATGAAATTGACTCAATTTATTCTTTGCTGAATATCGGGAATAGAGTAAAAATTATAGGCAATTTCGACGTAAGTAACGGGAAAGGGAACCCGGGAGAGTTTGATTTCGGCAATTATATCCGGTCAAAAGGAATTAGCGGGACAATCAGCTGTTATGCCTGCAAAAATATTTCCATAATAGATTACAGAAAAGATAATTTCCAAGCCAGTGTATTCAGTGCAAGAAAATATTTAGATAATAAAATCAGCGGATTGCATTCTGCTCAAACCGCTTCTTTAATTAAAGGTTTACTTCTCGCCGATAGAAGCGAGATAAGTCAGGAAACAAAAACTGAATTTATTAATTCAGGTGTAATGCATGTACTCGCAGTATCCGGGCTTCACGTGGGTTATATAATTGTAATATTTTATTTTTTATTCGGAAGATTAAATATTTATTTTCGCTCTTTTATGGTACTTTCCGGATTGATTATATTCATGATTTTGACAGGAATGCCCTCATCTGTAGAAAGAGCTGTAATAATGGCCGGAGTTATAATAATATCGAATCTTACTAACCGGTTAAGTAATATATTTAATTCACTTGCTTTAGCTGCAATAATAATATTGTTTTTTGTACCGAGTGAATTATTCAATCCCGGTTTCCAATTATCCTTTGCGTCTGTTTTTTCCATCGGAGCGATTTACCCTTTTTTCAAATCAAATATTAATCTTCTTAAAATTAATTCTAAGGTTCTGAAAAATATTTTAGGACTGATTGCGATTTCCCTTTCAGCCCAAATCGGTACACTTCCTTTTATTTTAATTTACTTTAACAAATTATCTCTGGTGGCATTATTCGCTAATATAATTGTAATCCCAGTAATAGGGGTTATTGTCGGAATTGCCTTATTTACAATAGTTTTGGGTTTTATTTTTCCTTATTTAGCAGCTTTTTCCGCATTAACAAATAATATTGTCTGTGCTCTCCTTTTTAAGTTTATACAAGCAGCCGGAGATCTGAGGTATTCTTTTATTTGGATACGTGGGTTTTCATTAACGGACTCAATAATATTTTATTCATTAATATTATTACTGTTTGCAGGCTACAAATACTTCAATACAATAATTTCAAAATTAATATTTATAAGTTTAATATTTGCCGATATATTGATTTATTGCCCTATCGAAGAAAGATTAGACTTCCCGAAAAATTTACTCAGTGTATTTATGATAGATGTTGGGCAGGGCGATTCGTTTTTAATTCGTTTCCCTAACGGTAAAACCGGATTAGTAGATGCCGGACCTGCAACATCGTTTTATGATACCGGAGAAAAGATTATTTCTCCTTTATTGGAATATTTTAATATTTCCAAAATAAATTATGCATTTATTTCTCATTTCGATTCAGATCATTACGGCGGAATGGTTTCACTTATAAAAAAAGATAAAATAGAAAAAGTATATTTTACGGATATCGATACCGCTTCCGTAAAGGAAAAATTATTTATGCGATTTTTAGATAAAAAGAAGATTACTTATGAAGTATATGCAAAAAAGAAATTTTCTATTGGCAATGCAAGAATTTATTTCTTAAATGATTCACCAAAAAATATAGGTAAGAAAGTTACTTCAAACAATCGCAGCGGTCTCTTCAAAATAGTTTATGGTAAAACCAGTATGCTATTTACGGGCGACATAGATAAAACCGGTGAAGATTATTATGCTTTTAAGGACAAACAAATATTTGCAAGCGATATTTTAAAAATATCTCATCACGGAAGCGGCAAGGGAAGTTCAGAGAATTTTCTTAATTTGGTAAGACCAAAAATTAGTTTGATTAGTGTAGGAATTAAAAATAAATTTGGGCATCCCTCGCCGGAAGTTATTGACAGATTAAAGAGAATTAACTCCAAGATATATAGGACAGACCGCGATGGGGGAATAATTCTAATAACAAACGGAGAAAGTTTTTATCCGTTAAATTGGGACAATTGAATAATAATTTAAATTTGGAATAAATTGAATAAGAAAAAGACCATAGGAATATTAGGAGGCGGACAGCTTGCCCGCATGTCTTCATATCAGGCATTTAAATTAGGTTTTGATATTGCCATACTGGAAAAAACTAAAAATTCACCTGCCGGACAGTTGACTAAGAATGAGTTCACCGGCTGGGTAGATGACGAAGAAATTCTTAGAAAATTTGCTGCAGTATCGGATGTTATTACATTAGAAAACGAATTTATTGATTTTAAGAGGATACGGTTTATTGAAGGAATGGGGAAAAAAGTTATTCCTTCATCAAGGACCATTTCGTTGATTCAAGATAAATATATTCAAAAGAAGACATTACAAAAAAACGAT